>NZ_SRRZ01000230.1 GCF_013179805.1 Microcoleus asticus IPMA8
ATTTCTCTCGGGACATCTCAACTCCTACTTAGGTTTACATCCTCATTATACATTATTTATGATTTACAAATCATTTGCGATCGCTATAGCATAAGGTTCAGTTAACACTGATTCCCCCTAGCCCCCTTAAAAAGGGCAGGGGTGATTGTTCAAACAAGGAAAATAGTTGTTTGATGTCATGTGCTAAGTTACGAATACTTTGGGTAATGGAATCAAACCCATATATTGGGCAGTTTTCCGCTGTTAATGTATTAGAAAATTAGAGGTACAAGATTATGACACTTATAGTTGCACACAAACATATAAGTTTACAAAAGTGGTATCGTAAACAGGGTGTTGTACAAGTACAAAGGTTGATCGCAGTTACTTGTAGTGCGATCGCCCTAACATCATGTGGAAACGGATTTTCCACGTCTGTCGCAGAGAGGCTAGGGGTAAATAGTGGACGAACATTTGCTGATTGGTGTCGCGATCGGGCTTCTTTGAATCCTGAAACTAAACATACTGTTGATGTGCTGTTGCAGCAAGCCGGGACTACAGACTGCACAGCGGCTAATCAGACACTTTCGATTTTGCCAACTCTAATACTTCCCTCCAAAAAAATTAGAGATATCAAACCGCTAGAATCCTTGACTAACCTGAAGAGGCTCTACCTCAACCACAATCAAATCAGCAACATCAAACCGCTAGAATCCTTGACTAACCTGATGTGGCTCAACCTCAGCAACAATCAAATCAGCGACATCAAACCGCTAGAATCCTTGACTAACCTGCTTTGGCTCACCCTCTACAACAATCAAATCAGCGACATCAAACCTTTGCAATCCTTGACTAAACTGACTAAGCTCAACCTCCCCTCCAATCAAATCAGCGACATCAAACCGCTAGAATCTTTGGCTAACCTGACTCATCTCCATCTCTACAACAATCAAATCAGCGACATCAAACCGCTAGAATCCTTGACTAAACTGGGTTGGCTCGACCTCAGCAACAATCAAATCAGCGACATCAAACCGCTAGAATCTTTGGCTAATCTGTCTTGGCTCGACCTCAACACCAATCAAATCAGCAACATCAAACCCTTGCGCTCTTTGACTCAACTGACTCGACTCCATCTCTACAACAATCAAATCAGCGACATCAAACCCTTGCGCTCTTTAACTAGAACAGTACTCTACCTCAGCGGAAATCCGATCGCTCCCAAAACTTGCCCTCTCAAGCCAGAGTCTTTCTGTAGGTGGAAACCACTAACTGAACAACAACCTCACATAATTGAGCTAATTAGAGAAGGCAGTGAGTGACGGTATGAATTAAGTTAGGCGCCAAAGCTCACAGGCGCACAAAGTCTGTGTTTACCAAAAAGTAGTAAAAAATGTGAATTCATACTCAAGTTCAGCAACGCCGAGAAATAGAATAGTAATAAGATTATGACACTTATAGTTACAGACAAACATATAAATTTACCAAAGCGGTATCGTAAACAGGGTGTTGTAGAGGTACAAAGGTTGATCGCAGTTACTTGTAGTGCGCTGCTTCTAACATCATGTGGAAACGGATTTTCCGCGTTAGTCGCAGAGAGGCTAGGGGTAAACAGTAGACGAACATTTACTGATTGGTGTCGCGATCGGGATTCTTTGAGGCCTGAAGCTAAACATACTGTTGATGCGCTGTTGAAGCGAGCCGGGACTACAGAGTGCAATGCGGCTAATCAGACACTTTCGAGTTTGCCAACTCTATCCTTCTCAGGCAATAAAATCAGCGACATCAAACCGCTAGAATCCTTGACTAATCTAACTCGGATCAACCTCTCAGGCAATAAAATCAGCGACATCAAACCTTTGCAATCCTTGACTAAACTGACTTGGCTCAACCTCAACAACAATAAAATCAGCGACATCAAACCTTTGCAATCCTTGACTAACCTGACTGAGCTTTACCTCAACAACAATAAAATCAGCGACATCAAACCTTTGCAATCCTTGACTAACCTGACTGAGCTTTACCTCACCTCCAATCAAATCAGCGACATCAAACCTTTGCAATCCTTGACTAAACTGACTTGGCTCAAGCTCAGCGACAATCAAATCAGCGACATCCAACCGCTAGAATCTTTGACTAAACTGACTCGGCTCTATCTCTACAACAATCAAATCAGCAACATCCAACCCTTGCGCTCTTTGACTAAACTGATTCGGCTCCATCTCTACAACAATCAAATCACCGACATCAAACCCTTGCGCTCTTTGACTAAACTGACTGATCTGTATCTCTACAACAATCAAATTAGCGACATCAAACCGCTAGAATCCTTGACTAACCTGATGGGGCTCAACCTCAGCGGAAATCCGATCGCTTCCAAAACTTGCCCTCGCAAGCCTGAGTCTTTCTGTGTTTGGAAACCACCAACTGAACAACCTTTTGAACCACCTTTCATAATTGAGCTATTTAGAGAAAACTCTTATAGCCTTTATTAAAAAGATGAGGTGCCCGAGATTCCCTGAATAGCGGGACTTTCAAGCCTTATTACATACCTCATCTATCTGAGAAAGGCTATATATTTAGAGAAGACTTCGAGTGAGTGACGGTATGAATTAAGTTCTGCGCCAAAGCTCACAGGCACAAAAAGTCTGTGTTTATCAAAGAGTGAAAAATGTGAATTTATACTCACGTTCAGCAACGCCGAGAAATAGAAGAGTAATAAGATTATGACACTTATAGTTACAGACAAACACCTGGATTTACAAAAGCAGTATCGTAAACAGGGTGTTTTAAAAGTACAAAGGTTGATCGCAGTTACTTGTAGTGCGATCACCCTAACATCATGTGTAAATGGATTTTCTGTGTTAGTCGCAGAGAGGCTAGGGGTAAACAGTAGACGAACATTTGCTGATTGGTGTCGCGATCGGGATTCTTTGAGGCCTGAAGCTAAACATACTGTTGATGTGCTGTTGCAGCAAGCCGGGACTACAGAGTGCAATGCGGCTAATCAGCAACTTTCGAGTGAGCGAGTTCTCTTCCTAGGTGACAGGAAAATCAGCGATATCAAACCGCTAGAATCCTTGGCTAACCTGACTCAACTCCATCTCAACAACAATCAAATCAGCGACATCAAACCGCTAGAACCCTTGGCTATCCTGACTCAGCTCGACCTCAGCAACAATCAAATCAGCGACATCAAACCGTTAGAATCCTTGACAGATCTGAGTGATATCAACCTCTACAACAATCAAATCAGCGACATTAAACCTTTGCAATCCTTGACTAACCTGACTAAGCTCAACCTCGGCTCCAATCAAATCAGCGACATCAAACCGCTAGAATCCTTGACTAACCTGACTCAACTCCATCTCTACAAGAATCAAATCAGCGACATCAAACCGCTAGAATCCTTGACTAATCTGGCTGGGCTCTACCTCACCTTTAATAATATTAGCGACATCAAACCGCTAGAATCTTTGACTGACCTGACTAGGCTCAACCTCAGCTACAATCAAATCAGCAACATCAAACCCTTGCGCTCTTTGACTAATCTGAGTGTGCTCTATCTCTACAACAATCAAATCAGCGACATCACACCCTTACGTTCTTTGACTAAAACATCTCTCTACCTCGGCGGAAATCCGATCGCTGCCAAAACTTGCCCTAACAAGAGCGAGTTTTTCTGTCGTTGGGAACAACCAATTGAACTATAGCAATCCTAAATCATTTGTGAATTTCTTACTCCCTCCCCTTGATAAGGAGAGGGTTGGGGTGGGGTAAAAAATTTACGACTCATTTAGGATTGCTATAACTCACCAGATAATTAGGAAATAGGCGTTGCTGATTGACGGTATGAATTAAGTTATGCACCAAAGCTCACAGGCACAAAAAGTCTGTGTTTATCAAAAAGTAAAAAATGTGAATTCATACTCAAGTTCAGCAACGCCGAGAAATACAATAGTAATAAGATTATGGCACTTATAGTTACAGACAAACATATGAATTTACCAAAGCGGTATCGTAAACAGGGTGTTGTAGAAGTACAAAGGTTGATCGCAGTTACTTGTAGTGCGATGGTCCTAACATCATGTGGAAATGGATTTTCTGTGTTAGTCGCAGACAAGCTAGGGGTAAATAGTCGAGGAACATTTGCTGATTGGTGTCGAGGCCAAGCAAATTTGAGCCCTGAAGCTAAACATACTGTTGAGGTGATATTGCAGCGAACCGGGACTACTAAGTGCCATGCTGCTTCTCTGCTACTTTTGAGTGTCAAGGAACTTGACCTCACCTCCAATCAAATCAGCGACATCAAACCCTTGCAATCTTTGACTATGCTGACCGATATCAACCTCAGCAACAATCAAATCAGCGACATCAAACCCTTGCAATCTTTGACTAACCTGAAGAAGCTCACGCTCCGTAATAATCAAATCAGCGACATTAAACCGCTAGAATCTTTGACTAACCTGACTCATCTCCGTCTCGACAACAATCAAATCAGCGACATCAAACCCTTGCAATCTTTAACTAACCTGACTGAGCTCTACCTTGTAACCAACGAAATCAGCGACATCACACCATTAGACATCTCCGAAAACAATCAAAGCCTCTGTGTAGTTAAGCTCCTTGACGTAAATGTAATCATCCTAAATTAGCTAGTGTGCACGAT
>NZ_SRRZ01000231.1 GCF_013179805.1 Microcoleus asticus IPMA8
TATCGTGCACACTAGCTAATTTAGGATGATTACATTTACGTCAAGGAGCTTAACTACACAGAGGCTTTGATTGTTTTCGGAGATGTCTATTGTATAGCAATGTTATTTATTGTGTGAACTAGATTTTTTTGAATGAATCGCAGAGGAGAAGAGAAGAGAGATATTCACAACTCATCCACGGGTTCTTCTAGTGATTCATTGTCGCCTATTGTGAGGGCGAGTTGGTAGATTTGGCGGCGAGGAAGGGAGGTTTGTTGCGCTAGCTGGCGGCTGGCTTGGGAACGACTTATGCCTTCTGCAATTAATGTTTGCAATTCTGCTTTAATGGCGTCTTCGGAAAATATTGGTGCGGCTGTTTGGATACCGGCAATTACGAGGGTAAATTCTCCCTGGGGTTCGCGATTGGTGTAAAGCTCGATCGCACTTTCTATACTACCACGCCAAAACTCTTCGTGCATTTTAGTTAACTCTCTCGCCAGCACAATCTGTCTGTCGCTTCCCAAACTATTTGCTAAATCTTGTAAAGTTTGTCGCAATCGGTGGGGAGATTCGTATAATATTATAGTGCGGGATTCTATTTGCAAAGCTTCTAAACTTTGTTGACGTTCTTGACCTTTCACGGGTAAGAAACCTTCAAATACAAATCTTTCTGTGGGTAATCCTGATGCAGTTATGCCAACTATGCAGGCAGTCGGGCCGGGAATCGGAATAATGTTAATATTAGCATCGGCGCAAGCTTTGACTAACTCGTATCCAGGGTCAGAAATTCCCGGCATTCCGGCATCGGTGACGAGGGCGATATCTTTGCCTAAATGCAGTTTGTCGAGGAGTTCGGGGAGTCGCTGGTGTTGGTTGTGTTCGTGGTAGCTGATTTGGGGGGTTTTGATTTGGAAATGGTGCAAAAGTTTGCCTGTATGGCGGGTATCTTCGGCGGCGATGAAGTCTACTGTTTGCAAAATTCGGATGGCGCGAAATGTCATGTCTTCGAGGTTGCCTATCGGGGTTCCTACGATGTAAAGTGTTCCTGTATTGGGATTTGCTTGCATTTTGATATTTTGAATTTTTTAACCGCAGATAAAGCACGGGCGGGACGCCCATGCGACATATTTAAGAAGATATGAAAACAGGATTATTTTTGGGATTAGGGACTTTAGATTTAGTTTATTTGGCCGAGAAGCCTCCGGGTGAAAATCAGAAAGTTGTTGCTTCTGATTGTACCATTGCTGCGGGCGGGCCGGCGGCGAATGCTGCGGTGACTTTTAGCTATTTGGGGAATGTGGCGGTATGGGCTGGGGTTTTGGGCACTCACGCGATCGCCCAATTAATTCGTGCAGACTTAGCGGAGTATAATGTCAGGATAATTGATTTGGAACCCGGGCGATCGCACTCGCCGCCAGTTTCCTCGATTATTGTAACTGAAGCAACGGGCGATCGATCGGTAATTTCCATCAATGCTACGAAATCGCAAGTTGACAGTCAAACAATTAATCAGGATATTTTAACATCCGTTAATATTGTACTGGTTGACGGACATCAAATCGCAGCCAGCCAAGAAATTGCTCAACTTGCCAAGTCAAAAAACATTCCCATTGTCCTCGACGGCGGCAGTTGGAAACCCGGATTAGAGGAAATATTGCCTTTTATAGAATGGGCGGTATGTTCCGATAACTTTCATCCACCAGAGTGCGAAAATTCAGAACAAGTTTTTGCTTACCTATCAGCAGCAGGAATTCCCCATATTGCCATCACTCGCGGCGAAAAATCAATTTTATACCTCAGCAGTGGCACTTACGGTCATATAGAAACACCTCAAATTCAAGCCAAAGACACTTTAGGGGCCGGCGATATTTTTCACGGGGCTTTCTGTCACTACATTCTGCAAAATAACTTTACAGATACTCTCAACGCAGCAGCTAAAATCGCTTCCGATTCCTGCAAAAACTTCGGAACCCGCGCCTGGATGAATAAGGGTTAATTTTAAATTAAAATTAACCAAACTATCCGGTTAAAACCGCTCAAAGCTAGAAAACTTGAACAGGCAACACTTGTTGAGTTAAAATCCTGACAGCAACCTCGACAAAATTTGTGAACTTCTCTCTTCTCTTCCTTCGCGCCCTTAGCGCCGTCGCGGTTCGTTAACAAAATTGCTATATTAGTAAGACAAGTTAAAGTCACACAAAACACTTCCAAAACAACATACCCGAATCATGTCTGACACTCAACCTCTAAGTATTACCCTTCCCCCTTTGCGGATTACCTTAACAGAACAACAGCAAGTTAACCTAGAATGGCTGACACAAAACTTGCCCAATCTACTCACGCCAAGCAAACAAGAAGTCCCCGACAATATGAAACAGTGGGTGGCGGCGAACAAATTATTAAATCAACCCGACGCAGAAATCATTCAAGCGCTAATAAATACCGGCATAGATGCGGAAACAGCCACCGCAGAAGTTAGGGAAATATCCTCTCATCCCTACTTCCAAGCAGGCAGCCATTACGTGCAGTTATTGCAGAAATTAGAATCGCATCTCAGGATTAACAATCAATTAGCTGCCTTGTCTTCCAAGTTTGGCACAATCGAACGCAAAAGCAGCCTTTCGAGAGAGTATTTTCTCGAAAATTACTACGCCAAAAATACTCCAGTAATTATTACCAATATCATGCACAACTGGAAAGCTTTGCAGTTGTGGACGCCGGAGTATTTGCAGCAAAAATACGGCGATGCAGAGGTACAAATTCAAGCCAACCGCAACTCCGACCCTAATTACGAAATTAAGATAGAAAATCACAAAAAAACAGTTTTTTTCCGGAAATATGTAGAGATGGTGGTCAATGGCGGGCCTAGCAACGACTACTACATGGTTGCTAACAACCAAACTCTGGAAAGAGAGGAATTTAAACCCCTATTCAACGACATTGAAATTTTCCCAGAATACCTAAATCCAACGGATACAAAAGGTAGAGTTTTCTTTTGGTTCGGCCCGAAAGGCACGATTACGCCACTCCACCACGACCCAGTTAATTTAATTTTAGCGCAAGTGTCGGGTCGCAAACTAATTAAATTGATTTCTCCGCAGCAAACACCTCTGCTTTACAATCACGTCGGCGTTTTCAGCAAAGTTGACGGCGAAAATCCCGATTATGACAAATACCCGCTTTACAGAGATGCAAAAATTATTGAAGTGATTTTGGAACCGGGAGAGGCTATCTTTATTCCTGTAGGTTGGTGGCATCATGTAAAATCCTTGGAAGTTAGTATTTCGGTTTCGTTTACTAATTTCGTGTTTCCCAATTATTATGAATGGAAATATCCTCATATTAATTGGTAATTGCTAATGTATGTTTCCTAGGGGCGGGCACGGGGGCACCGCCCCTACAGAAATCTGCGTTAATCGGCGTTTATCTGCGGTTCAAAAAAAATAAATTCATGAAAACTCTCGAAGAAATCAGCGAAATTGCCCGATCGATCGCCTGGAGTGCATCAGATATCCTACAATCCTATTATCGCCAGGATTGCAACACTCCTAACCTCGACATCCAAGAGAAAAAAGATGGCCCCGTCACCGCCGCCGATGTCGCTGTCAATTCTTACATTCTCGACGAATTGCAGTCGGCTTTAGGGAATGCAGAATTTGGCTATCTCAGCGAAGAAACTTACAAATCTTATTTAGAAAAAAACGGTCAAATTCCCTTACCTCAAAGTTGGGTTTGGATTATTGACCCTTTGGATGGAACGCGAGATTTTATTGACAGGACAGGGGAATTTGCTGTTCACATTGCTTTAGCGTTCGAGGGAAGACCGGTATTGGCAGTTGTGGCTTGGCCCCAACTGCAAAAGATTTATTACGCAATCCGCGATGCTGGCGCTTTTATGGAAAATCGGGACGGTTCTGCGGTCAAATTGCAGGTTTCTGCGCGAAATATAGTGGCAGATTTATCTATAGTAACCAGCCGCAGTCACCGGGGCGATCGCTTTAATCAATTGTTACAAAAACTGCCTTGTCAAAATCAAATAGCTGTCGGTAGTATTGGCTGTAAAATAGCGACTATTGTCGAACAAAAGGCTGATGTTTATATTGCGCTTTCGGGAAAGTCTGCGCCTAAAGATTGGGATTTAGCTGCACCGGAATTAATTTTGACTGAAGCGGGCGGCCGATTTACTCGTTTTGACGGTACTGCTTTGCAATATAACCGGGGAGATATCAGTCAGTGGGGTGGATTGTTGGCGAGTAACGGTTGCTGTCACGCTGCTATTTGCAGGGAAGCTGAGGCGATTTTAGCAGGGATAGATGCGAGTTTGAAGTAAGTGCGTGAAGCGAAGCTATCCCGTAAGGAATCGCCCGTAAAGATTGCAACAAATAAGTTTTAGGGGCGGGTTTTACCAAAAATAATTGCCTAAAACCAATTATATCGTAAACCCGCCCCCACCCTTGCCCGAAAGTCCCCCAGGGGTTTCAACCCCGGGGGAACCCGATCGCAGATATATATCAAAAATCCCGCTCTTAATATTTCAGTATCATCACACTTGCTATTGAACGGTTGGCGTTGCTGAGTTAGAGTATGAATAGGAGGAATAATTTATGCAATGCCCAGAATGTAAATCAACCCATATCCGTAAAAACGGCAAGAA
>NZ_SRRZ01000232.1 GCF_013179805.1 Microcoleus asticus IPMA8
CTCACTCACTCCCCCCTCTCCCCCACTCCCTACTCCCTACTCCCTACTCCCTACTCTTTACTCTTTACTCCCTACTCTTTACTCCCCACTCCCCACTCGCCCGCTCGCGACGGCTCGGTTATCGGTAAATGTTGAGAAAGCTGTTAACAGTAATAGAAACGGGAGTTCCCTTGTTAACCACAGCTACATTAGGGCGGTTTAAAAGTTCTTCAGTTGCTCTATCTGAGCGACTTTCCATCCGTTTTGCTAGGGGGCTGAAGAAGCCGTCGAGGACGGCTGACCAAATTTGGGGGTCTCGGCTTTCAACGGTGGTTGTACTGTTCCCAAACCCACCACTAATACTGCTAGAACTCCTGACTTTAGGCTCTGCGAACACTTGACCGACTCGTCCAACTCCCGACAGCACTGCGGTGAGGATATCCTGTCCAGCAACATCGGAACCTGGGTCGAAGTAGCCTGAAGCAATCAACGGCCCAGAGCCCTCTCCTGCAATCAAAATTGCGCCTTCTGGAATGGGCTGCTGTTTAATCTGACCGTTTCTATCAGAGTAGACGAGCGCCACAGCACTAGCTTGTACCATGCGATTGGTTTTGCTGACGTTGTTGGCTTTGGCAATGACAACTGTGCCGACAGGAAAAGCAATAGAGCCGTCAGTTGCCGTGAAGTCGGCTGTGAGAGTGACAGCAAATTTGTCGTAAAGCTGTTTGCCTGAGCCTTCATCCCACAACAGGGGAACCGAAACTACGCCGTTGACTGTGGTTCCAAGGGGAACCTGAGCTGTTTGCGGCGTGCGGTTGAGAATGCCTTTTGCCCCTGGGGAGTTTACTTGTTCTAGGGTTGGGGAATTTGTTAAGGCAGAAGCCTCTGGAGTAGCTTCTGGGGAAAAGGTTTGAAATTCTGTATCGGGGGGCAAGGACGTTGGACGAGTGTTCAGTCGAGTCGCAGTCTCGATTGGGTTATCGGTAGAATCGGAACTTGTTTGGGGGGAAAGGGCAGTCGGAGTTAATTGGTTAGTCGGGTTTTGGGAGTTGTCGGTGGTTTCGAGGCTGTCCTCTCCATAAGGAAACTCCGGGTGTAGCCTTTCCCCGCTGGCGTTATTTGGGTGGCTATATAGTTTTTCTGGGATTTGCTCGAAAGAAACGTATGAGGGTTGCGACTTTTGGTTGCCGATATTGACTGTTAGGAATTCAGTTGTTGGAGCTGGCTTTGTCAGAGCGGCGGCGGTAGCGCTTGTTGCCGCTGGAGTGCTTGGTGTTGCACTCACGGCATTCGCTATTCGGTTAGGGTCAAAATTTCCCCTAATTTGTCCGAGTTGGGCGAGTTGGTTCCACCGCTCAAACGGGTCGATTTTTTCTTCTGTTGGAGTTGGAATTAAAGGTGGGGGTATTAACGGTTTGGGTATGGGGGCTGGTGGGGGCGCGGGTGTTCTTTGCGGTATGGGTGCGGGTACTGTTACCGTCCGCACTACTGTTCGGGGTGCGGGTAGGGGTTCGCGTAGAGGAGTAGGTGGCGGTGTAGCGCTCCGGGTAGCGACTAGACGCGGAGTTCGCGGAGTTCGCGAGGCTCTTGACGGTTTGGGCGACGGTTCTGTTTTGGGTTTTGCGGTTTTTTGCGGTTTTTCGGCTAACAGTTTTTGTTGGTCAAGGTAAGCTAATTTAGCCAGCAACTCCGGTTTTTCATCTTTAATGGTGCCAGAAGAGCTTTCTTTTGGTGTTGATTGTGCGATAGGTTCGCGAGGTGATTTAGGCTTGATAAATTGCCAAATCAGCAGTCCTAGCAATAGTATTCCACCAGTCAACAGCAGCATTGTCACTGCTCTAGGAACGCCTCTTTCGGAAACAGGCGGGGGCAGTGGTCTTTCCTCATCTTGAGCGAGTTGATATTGAGTTTCAAGTGTTAGGGGTGCATTGGGGTCGAAATTAGCAATGAAGTTTTCATCAATATCATCGTCAGAAGGGGAAGGGTTGGGAGAGGGAGGGAGTGGGGGAGAGGAAGAGGGGGAGAGTGGGGGGTTTGTGTTGCTGCCGTCAGTTTTATTTGTCTCGACTGATGCACTCGCATGGTTATTCATACTTTTTGTTGTGTGGAAATTGGGGCTGTCGGGGCTGATACTCATTGGATTTTCGGCTGGTGGGGTTGTTGAATTATTCATGATTTGCTGATTAAAATTTTTGTGTTTTCAAACAACTTGAAAAACGAAAGATAGAAGATTGAGGAGCGAGGGGGAGAGAGGGAGAGAGAGGGAGAGTGGAAGAGGGGGGGAGTGGGGGAGTGGGAGATTGGGGGAGTGGGGGTGAAAAGTGATTAGAGGTATGCTGTAAATAGGAAGATTTCCCGTTTTTAAGTAGATTGCAGTAGATAGCAACTCTTTTCAATCAAAGGAATTAAAAACCTTAAGCTGCCGTGCATTAAATTTGCAGATTTGGTTGGTGTAATGGGTGGGAAAAACCGTCAATTATTCTCCCTCTCCCCGTCTCCGAATCTCCCACTCCCCCTCTCCCACTCCCCCCCTCCTCTACTCTTCCCTTCTATGGTTTGAATTCGACAATTCGGGAAATTTCTAATCCGGCTGCTCTCAAAGAGTGAATAGTCTTCTCTAATTCATTAGCGTTTTCTTTGAGAGGGGATTTGGGAATTTCTACGGCTTTGACGGTGAAAGTTCGATTAAACTGTTCTCGGCTTTCTCCAATGCCTTGCTCTAGCACTACGCGAGTAGCAATTACATCTATTTCCCAAACACCTCTTTTTATTTCTCTGGGTTCTGAGATGTGAGAGATATAGACTCCTGATCGGGTTTTTCCTGAATAGATGGTGTTGGGAACGAGTTTGGCAAGTTCAACAAGAGAAGCTTTACCAAACTCTGATTCCATCATCAAGGAACCCATCCAAGCAGTTGTAGGAACTTGGGTACTGCCTTTAACTTTAATGCCGGGGTCGGGGTCATTTGTGCCGGGAATTTTGCCTGACCAAGCCCAGGTTAAATTCACCCAACTGGATACAAAATTTTGGATAATTTTCGGCTCTCTGTACAGTTCATCTTGTTCTGCAATTCGTGCTGCGGTTCCGTCTTTTAACTGGACAAAGGTAACTTTTCTTTGAGATAAGGCTCTCAAACTGACTGTGTTAACTAAAACAGCAATTGTCAGGAGGCAAACAAAGCTTGTTAGCAGGACAAAGCACAAGGCTAAGGTGTTTTTAGATTCAGGGAGTAAGGGTTGTGATTGTGGAAATTTCATATTATCGAAGGGGATGGCGAGATGGGGGATAGAGAATAGGGAGATAGGGAGGAAATGGATTGGGAAACTGGGTTTGAGTAGTGAGTAACAACTCGGTTCGGTGAAGAAAAAGCTATCGGAATTTCCTTCCCCTAGATCAGTTTTCCAGCAATAACGCCGATCGCGTTACTGGCAATATCTGTAAGCTGTTTAGTGCTATTGGCGATCGCACTGTACAAAGCAGTTCCTCCACCCTTGGCTATTAACACGGCTAGAACGGGAGAAAAGACAGCTAAAAAGAATAAAAAGGCGATATCTGTAACTAACTCTGCATCGGATTTGACAATCACTACAGCGACTAATCCAACGACGATGTTGTAGCCCAATTGCACTCCAAATAACGACATAAATCCTATTAGCCAAGCCCAGATAGGTTTTCCTTGCAGTGGCAGCAGCGACAAGCCCATTGCCAGAGGTCCGAATAGAGCTGTTAGCAACAATGCTGCTTCTAAAATATTGACAAATGCCCACTGTACTGATCTAAGAATTAAGCGAATGATGGGCAAGACAGTAGACCTAAAAACTTGTCCTGCAAAATCGCCATTTCTTATATCCTGAAGATTGGCAACATTGCCTAAGTTTTCGACAAATCGCTGCAAGCTTTTGAGAGGTCCTCCATTTTGCTGTTCGGCTGCCTGGAGGATTTGTTGAGCGGGCTGTTTTTTGCTGTTCCAACATTCCACTAAAGCTGAGCCAACTTTGCCCTGACATTCGCTGTAGAGTTTTTCGATTTCTTCTTTTCCAGCACTGGTGAGGTTAACGTCGCTCAGGGCTGTTCTGAAGGTCATTTCTCCGACTTGAATTTTCATAATTTCTTGAACTTGAGTGCTGCCTACAACTTTGAGGAATTTGACGCTTTCAGCTAAGACTTTACCGTTGTTGCTGAGAAATACTACAATTACGAGTGGCCAGATAAACATGGCTACTAGCTCTGACCAAGACTGTTTTTCGATGATTTCTTTGCCACTGGTGACAGCGAGGTAAGTAACAGATATTCCCGCCAGGATTAGTCCTAGTTTGACTAAGGCAATCCAGAGAGAGGATTCTTGAGTGTTAAAGGTGTTAAACCAAACTAAATTCCACGATTCGACGGTTTTTTGAGAGACTTCTATGGCATCAGATAGAGTGTCCAGGGCTTGTCCTGCTGTGCTAGTTTGGGCGATTAGTTGTGTCAGCATTTTTGGAAGGGGAGGGGGAAGGGGAAGGGGAAGGAGAGAGGGAGAGTGGGAGAGTGGGAGAAAGAGAAAGAGGGTCAGAGTCATAATAAGAGAGAAAGAGACAGAGTCACAATGGGAGACTAATAGAAAGAGAGTATAAAA
>NZ_SRRZ01000233.1 GCF_013179805.1 Microcoleus asticus IPMA8
GAACTTGTTTTTAATTGCTGAAATCACCAGTTTATAGGATTCGTATGTCTATTTTCAGAATCCTATCAAATAAGCATTCAACACTTCTGGGCACTGAACTTAGAACTCAGTCAAATGGTTAGGGAAATGGAGAGAGAAATTTCCCCATTGTAAAGGTTGGCTAGTGGTTAGCCAGAAAGATTTCTGGTGGATAACGTTGAGCGATCGAATAGTAACATTCTCTGTAAAATAATAGCCCTTCGATTGTAAAACCTTTTTCTGTTGCTAGCCCTGTGAGTTGAGCTAAATCCATCGATTGAATCTGGCACTTACTCCACCGTGTGTAGAACTGTGTGTAAACTTGATCTAGTTCTGTGTCTTTCCGATGAACTTCATAGGTGTTCCAGGCAAGGACACGGAATGCGTCGCGTAGACGAAAAGTTTGTTGTTCAGTGTCCCAATCAGCTTGAATCATTTGTGGTTGTCTCTATTGCTAGATATTGAATTGTCAAAATTCTCCCTGCCGTAGTTTGGAGTGTAGTTACAGCAGAGAAAACTTAAGGAAATTGCTACATTTTCTTGAGCTTAATGACTTCTGCCACAAACTCAGGAGTCAGCCCACGAATCTTAATTTCTAGTGGAAAACTCTGAATTCGTTTTGACTTGCGAGCTTCATTTTCTTTGGCATAAGTGTAACCGCCTACTTGAGCTACGATTTCTTTGACTTTTTCGCCATCAGCTTTCGATCGAACGCCAATATACGTGATGAACGAATCAAATCCCGAACTGGCATCGGGCATCTCTTCCCAGTTAAACTGGTTATTCGTAGTTCCGACGATGGTTATCCGATCGGACAACTTAACCACTACATAGCTGCCGTTCGGGGAACTTTCCACTACTTGACCTTCAACTCCCGCAAAATTAATCTTGTTCATGATTTGATTTGCTCCTATTTTTCAATTCTTTAATCTGGAATCTAGAATCTGGAATTTGGAAACGAGACAAGATGTCTCAAAACCTCACAGCGAAGCACTACTCACCATCTCAAAAACAGTTCTTTGTTTCTGTTTCTGAGATGAGAAATGTTTTTGAAGTGTTTCTTGTTTCTGGTGTTTCAAAGCGAAACATACAATTCTTGCCTTTCCACAGGAACGGGAGCAGGCACAAAGACTTTGAAACGGGCTTGAGTTTGAATCTGGTGTTGACGAGCAATGCACTGGAAAACCTCTTTGACATCGCTCATCCGAAGGTGTTGAAGGTTAGTTGAGCCGATTGAATACTGCTTCCACACTCCTTGCTGTTGCAGATGTAGACACAGGTAAAACCCGTAGTCAGGCAGAATCAAAACCGGACACTTGATACCTGTGAGAAATGGTTCAAACTTTCTAACTGGTTCACCTAACTCGTGTTTACTTCCTTTGTTTATGAGCCAGAAATCAGCTTCAGCAAAGTTTTTACGGACAATCCAGTCATAATTTGATAGGTTTTCCATCGTTTTTGGGAGAGAAAGTATCCCCAAAAAACGAAGTATTTAAAACTTGAGCTGATTGAGTAAAAAAAATCCTTATCTCTTGCCCCAAGAGAAAGAAAGAGATAAGGATTCTTGGATTTAGAAGAAAGCGCTAAGAAACTGCCAAGTTAGAAGTGTTTCTTCATGGCTTTCTTCAGTGATGACAACAAACTGATAATCTTGAGCAATGCAATTATCAAGAAACATTGCTTTAAGTGTTACTAACCCAGCTACAGTCATGTAAATGCTACTAACCTCTATCCGATCGAAATTTTCACACAAGGGCAGTTAGCAGCTAAAATATAGCTGTTTTCTACCGTGCTGAGACACATAGACACCGCCAACCCAAGCGTTATCTGGATGGTAAGCTAAACTAAATTCTTGCAAATCTGGTCGAAAAATTGGCGCAATTACTTTCATTTTTGTTGCTGTTGTAGCTGTAGTCATGGTGAAAACCTCACAATAAAAAACTTGTTTTCTTATTGCAAAGCACCCACACAAACACACTCTTTTTTTTTTTCTTTCGATTATTTCTGTTATTAGTTGATTGTTTCTGTTGCTGTTTCTGTTTCTAAAGGTTCAGATTTTTTCCAAGGCTTAAAAATTTCAGTATCTTGGAAAAGCTCTTGAGGGCTAATCGTACAGTTGGGACTTTTCAAGATTCCCTTATCTCGGTACAGCAACTGTTCATCTAAGGTGTAGGCAACGAGTTCGCTACAAATCCACTTGTTTGGATCATCAAGCACGTTCCCTAGCATCTCCTCGAACTTTCCGGTCAACAGTCGATCGAGCACTCTGCCAGGGAAGCTCCCGGACAACCCCTGGGTGAAGATTGCCCGAAAATCATACTCTTTGCCGACTTCGAGACGGGCTTTATGGACGATCGCATTCCCGATCGCGTCGTTAAAAAATACTGGCTTCCGAAAAAAGATTTGACAGTTAGGGTCATTGAAGTATTTGCTTAAGCTAGAAGTTTTGACGCAGTTGTTCACCATGTCTGCTTCTACACACTCATCCTCATCAGTGACTATCAGCGTATGAGTTACGTGAATCTCACTCATGCTGTCCCAACCTGTGAAATAAGCTATTCCCAGAGACGTTAAATCTGTTCCTTTGTTGAGAAATCCAATGTAACCTGGTCTATAGTTCAGTTCATAAACTGGTACTAAGCCTGTTATTTTTATTTCTCCCTTAGTGCCAAATTGTTGCGTAGATTGTTGTGCAGACATAAGAATTTTCCCTGTTAACTTAACCCTAATTTAACATAACAAAAGCCGTTTTTTTCTAGGCTACTACCCGAAAAAAAACGGTTTTTATTACTGGTGAGTAACTGGATATTGTGACCAATACCACTCCAGAAAGCGTTTGATGAACTGAGCAGTGGGTAAGTCGTAGTTGCTGACGTACCAGAGATAGAGAGGTTCTTCTCTGAATCGCTCACAGAAATTAATTAAATGTCTGTCCACGGTTCGAGTTTTAAATTGATGCCAAATAATCTGGCGTTTTTCTTCAGCACTGTTGCCATCAAAGTAAGTTGCTAAGTTGGTCAATTCTTTGCGCTGTTTCCATGCCCAACTTGACAAACGGATATCGCTACCTTCATAGGCAACAGAATAATGTCCTCTAAGCAATTTATCTTCGACACATTTGCCATTACGATCGAAATATGTCCCTTCCCGACGGTTAACATCATAAGGAAAGAGTTTCATTGGGTTAATGTAAATTTCTGCCATGATATTGAATGGATAAATAAGAGTTAAAACCAGTATGTAGCGAAACCCTAAGAAAATTTAGAGATACTAAACTTTCTTAGAGTTAGCTAAATGAGATTTGCCAAGTAATCAACACATCGGGCAATCAGTTCGGCATGGGAGCGATCGGTTATATAAATGAGCTTTAACCTACCGTTATCTCGATAAGCCTCTGCCAACTGCATAATCGATCGAAAAATATCTGAATTGGCGACTAAATAAGGTTGATAAAAACTATTTAATCCTTTGCTCAAATACCTTGGTAAATGATGCTGGATTTGTTGCCACATAATTTGTCGATACTCCTCAACAGAAAATTTGCCTCGCCACAATGGAGACATACCGAGTTCATCGTCAATGTAGCGAGAGTTAGTGCCTTCTGACACATTAAAAACTTCACGGTCTAGGTCGATCGCAAACTGAACTTTCTCGGTCTGGAATTTGTTATAGTCAAACTTTTCAACAGTGATGCTCATAGCTCATGCGTGGGGTGGAAAGTCACCTCCTCATCGCGAAGCGCACCCGATACATAAGCCTCAAGTACCTCAAATCCTGATGATTTTAGTTTTGCCCTTAGTTCGATCGATATTGTCTTTGGTTCCGCGACTGATGCCGTCCCAGAGAGCCAAACCGTAATCGCAAACTGAGCACATCATCTTGTCTCGCTCGACATAACTGCCTGGAATTCCAACTGTTTGAAATCCAGTAACGTTTCTTGGTTTTCCGTTTCCCGACCAGAGAGCAAAGTAAACCTTAACATCCAGATAATTGCTGTTGCGGAGATATTCTTGAACTAGCTTGTCAACTCCTGACGCATCACCTAGAATTATGGAAAATTTCAGATCCATTATACGATTCAGAGATTCCAGTCCAAGGCGAATATCTGCTATCGATCGACTGCCCGAAACCATTACAATTTTAGTCATGAGGCAAGTTAGTTATTTAAATCACTACTTTCTAGCGAAGCTCAAATGATAGAACAAAAAGAAACGAAAAATGGAACTAAAATGTGTTGATTTGTTTGCGGGAATAGGGGCTTGGGAACTAGCAAGGTAAGTGTCAAAGATATGTAATGCTTCGCTGTGGGGTGTTGATTGACTTAGAGAATTCATCATGGGAAAAATTAACGTTTCAAAAGCTATAGAGCTTTACGAGTCAGGAATGAGCCAAAAAGAAGTTGCAGAGACGCTGGGGGTTTCACAAGAAGGAATTAGTCGAGCCTTTAGAAAGCTAGGTTACGTTTCTCGTGAAAAAGGTAATTGCTCAACCCCCTTGACAAGAGAACGAGATAGACATTAGATAAAGGAATGAAAAAACTCCCTGACCTAAAACAACTATCGGATGAG
>NZ_SRRZ01000234.1 GCF_013179805.1 Microcoleus asticus IPMA8
ATGCGTTTGGGGTTGCGCGGATCTTTGACAGAGTTCTGGTGTTCTGTGTTGAGATTAAACACGCCATTAAATCCTAAGTAAGGGACTTTATGGGCATTCATCGAGATAACTTGAGTGGCTCCAGGTGATGGAGGCGTAATTTTTGGGGGCGCTGCCGCAGCAGTCTTTTGAGATCGACTTGCAATGTTTTCTGAGGCTGGTTTCGCGTCAGGTTGACTGACTTGCGGTGCATCTGATAGGGGTTGACAAGCGATCGTTGCTACCCCAGTTAGAATGAGAATTGGATTAAGTTGAAATCGTTTCATGGTGGAGTCTAATGGTAGAAAAATTTAGAACGCGATCGAGTCGTTGCCAACTCGCAAAATAACTATCAAAACTGCATGGAAAATGAAGCAATTACTCTCAAAGGTTCTCCAACTTCAATTCTCGATCTGCCATTTGTGCCCTGAGAGTAATCAACATTGAAAAGGTTCTTAACATTGATTGCAAAGCGCCAATTGTCTCGACGGTAAAAAATAGCAGCATTCGTAAGGAAGTAACTATCCAACTGGAAACTGTTCTCGAGATCGCCTTCTCGTTCCCCAACGTAGTTGAATCCAACTCCGAACCCTAACCCTTGCAACTCACCGCTTTGAATGCTGTAAGTTGTCCACAAACTGCTGCTGTGTTCGGGAATGCCGCTCAAGCGATTACCCACTTCAATTGCATTATCCTTGGTAACTTCAGCATCCGTGTAAGCGTAGGCGCCAATAATATTCCATCCGGGCAGAATCTCACCAGAAAGATCCAACTCAACCCCTCGGCTCCGTAGTTCGCCTGTTGCTATAGAGAAAAATGAATTGTTGGGGTCGGTAGTGGCAACATTTTGCTTGGTAATGTCAAAATACGCCAAAGTAGCAGAAAGCCTATTTTGAAATAATTCAGTTTTAAGACCGAATTCAAATCCCTTACCTTTTTCCGGTTGCAAGAGACTACCATCGGCAGAAGTTGTCGTGACGGGAAGAAACGATCGCGAATAGCTGCCGTAGAGAGAAATCTCTGGAATAGGTTGATACACAATTCCCACCCGCGGCGTAAAAGCATCATTAGTTTCGGTAGTTTTCACATCAGTCGGACTGAAAAAACCCTCTAAACTACCGATTCTTTGCTCTACCGTGTCGTAGCGGATGCCAGCCAGCAGTTTCAAATTATCAAAGATGGAAATTTGATCTTGTAAATAGACTCCTAGCCGATCGCTTTCTAGCTTTCGATTTAAAAAAACCGGAATAGTTTCAAAGCCCGGTCTGGGAAAGGCTCCATAAACGGGGTCGAAGACATTGAAAGGTATCAATGCGTCGAAATCAAGTCTCCCAATTTCGTCATCATTCAATCGATTCAAATCAACCCCCACTAACAGGGTATGCCGCACTGAACCTGTGGCGAAGTTCCCCACAAAGTTTGTCTGTAGGGAGTAATTTTCAAATTCTAAGTCAAACCCACCGTAAGAGCGCTGGGCAATGCCAGTTTCCTCATCAAACTCGAACGGAAACGAAGCAAATCTCTGCTCGGTATGTCTGTCTGAATATCGAAATGCGTTACGGAATTTCCAGTTATCACTGAACCGATGTTCAAAGTCATACCCAACAGTAAAAAGTTGGATGTTTGTGGAATCGTCTGGCTCTCCAAAGATGCGACGGCGAGGAGTATCGAGTAGCCGATCGCCCACAGCAATTCGACCAAAGTCTATAGGTTGCTGGATATCTAAATATTGCAATAGAACTGTCAAATCAGTGCGATCGGTAATTTTCCAAGTGATCACCGGCGCAACTAGCACCCGATCGATATCTTGCTCAAAGTCGCGAAACCCTTCTGAGTGTTCGTAAACTGCATTCAATCGGTAGAGCAAACTACCATCGGGGGTTAAGGGGCCAGAAATATCAAGGCGAGGGCGAACAAACCCATAATTACCTAACTGAACTTCAGCCTCGTAAAACGGATTTGATAGCGGCCGTTTGGTCACTACGTTAATCACACCGCCCGGTTGAACTTCACCAAATAAGATAGAAGCCGGCCCTTTGAGAATTTCGATGCGATCGATATTTGCCGGGTCTGGCAACAATTCACTCCCTGCTAAACCATATTCTCTAAAACCATCAATCAAAACAGGAGCACCAGTAAAACCACGAATAACGATATCTAATCCCTGACCTTCAGAACCACCCTCAAAGTTAACACCGCTGACGTTGTTTAGCGCTTCCTCCGCTCGAATCACTTGTTGATCTTGTATCACTTCTTGGGGAACAACTTGGATCGACTGAGGAATATCTCGAATTGGCGTGTCGGTTCTCGTCGCAGTGGAAGCATCGGGAGCTCGATAGGGAGTTTGCTGATCGGCGGTGACTATGATATTAATATCTTCTTGGGGACTGGGTGTCACGCCTAAAACTAATCCCCGAGCGCTGTTTACTACCTCTGATGTCGGTGCTGCTTTTATGCCAGTTACACTCACTTGAATCCGATTGCCTTCCAACTGAGTTACTGTTACGGATGCAATTCCTCGATCGGCACTAGAAGCTTGAAATCCCGCACCTGAAGGTAAAGCTAATTGGGCATTTTCAATATCTGCGATCGCGCTTTTTCCCTCTATTCTGGTCGTAGCTTGCAGCACTTGTCCGTCAGGTGTCTCTAGAATTACTTGTAAACCGCTGGCAGTTGGGTTCAATCGCACACCCGTTACTTGTACAACTGATTGAGAGATTTGCACTCCTGAAGAGAAGCTAAAACTTGGTTGCCGCGGCAATAACCCCTCTGCACTGGTGCTGGGTTGCTGGATTTCGTTGACTTTCGCGATTTCTGTTGTTGGCACTAATGGCTGTGCGGATGCTAGTGAGATATTAGACATCTCCACAGACTCTTCTGGGGCAGGCATCTTGCCTGCCATTGACTGTATTTTTACAGTCGATTTATTAAGAGTAAAACTTTCGCTTTCGCTCGGCTTTGAAGTATCAAAGGTCAAGTTTGAATTTGGTTGGTTCTCTTCCCCGGCTACAGGAGATTTAACTTCTAACTCGATCGCTTCTATTGCCGAAGTTTCTGACCTCGGTATTTCCGATGAAGCTGTTACTAATTCGGCTGTTTCCGCAGCTCTAGCCTGCCCTATTGCTAGGAATGACATCGTACCAATTAAACACAAAAAATGGACTAAATTAAAACGTTTCACAATTAAACCTCACACACGACTAAATAAACTTGAACAGAAATCATGGAACTTATTGCAGGATTACGGTTTTTCTCATCCCACCAAGATACCTAACCGTTGCTGGGAGCTACGAAGGTTGGTAAACCCAATCTTGGTCAACCATTCTAAGATTGTTGGCTGCGGCCAAATACGTCCGCCACAGGTGACGTAGTAGATTAGAGAAAATAAACTAATTGGTGAACTCAGTTTGCCGCGATAGCCTGGATGAAACATATCATTAACGATCGCGCTGCCACCCGATCGCAGTGCTTGAAATGCCTTTGATAGTGTCAATTCGCACTCCTCAGCTTTCAGGCAATGCAGAATATTAGAGAGAAAAACAACATCATAATCGGTGTCCCAATCTGTCTCTAGTAAATTGCCTTCAATGTAATGAATGCGCGAACTCAACCCGGCCTCTTCAATTCTTAGTTTACCTGCTTTTATCGCATTAGGCAAATCCCGAATATCAACTTTTAAATCTGGATACTGCTGGCAGAAAGCAATGCTGTATTCAGCAGGCCCACCAGCCACATCCAGCAATCGTTTGGGTGCCGGATTTAGCTTAGCAAACTTTAGTACATTTGGCGCTCCTTGTTGACCACTGCTTTCGATCATCGTGTAGTAGTTTAAGGAGCAAGTGGGAGATTGAGAATAGAAGTTAAAATTAGGGACTTCTCCGGTGCGGATGTCTTCTTCCAGTAACACCATTTGTCGCCTAATATCTCCACCTAATCGCAGGAAATCCTGAATATAACCGCCAGCTTGAGTTAAATGTTGCGCTGATTCTTGAGTAAGTTTGTACCGATCGCCTTGGCGGTTTACAAATCCCAAGCCGTCTAGACTTTCTAGCAAAACTTGCATTCCGCGAGCATCGCCATTCATGGTTTTTGCTAGTTCATTAGCAGTTTGGGGATGCTCTTTCAAGGCATCAAAAACTCCCAATCGCACGGCAGTTACTACAGCTTGACTGACTCCCATGCCGAGCATTGCTAATAAAAATGGCGAGAGTTCTTTTCTGGTTTGAAGCGCGATCGCTTCTAGGCTATTTTTTGGTTTTAAACTGAGTAGCATTTATTTTCTTCTAGTCTTATTAAAGTTAACATGAGTTTTGCACTTTTTTTGGCCAGAAATAGACTGCTCAACAGAGAGAACCCACTTACTGCTAATGTCACTCTCCTTTGCCACATTTTGTTTTTCCACCACCACAATAAGTCCCCCACCAAGGATTGAATTTAGCCGGATCTTCTGGATCTTTGGTCATATTCACAAGCGTTGCAAAGCTAGATG
>NZ_SRRZ01000235.1 GCF_013179805.1 Microcoleus asticus IPMA8
ATCTGTTGTTCGTGACCAAACAGTAGGCTCGGTTTACCACCATGAGCCTGACTAGGGAGTAATCTTCCTGTCTCTTTTTTTCGTTTTAGTAGCGCCGCGATCCGTACTTTTACTCACTTGAAATCTTTCTGCTACTTTCCGAATAGAGGTGTTACCTACTTCTCCTTGTGTTAATAATCTTTTGACGTATATCTAGGGAGTAGGGTTTCATTTTTCTCTTTCTTACCACCTCTAATATTGTACCTAATGGTTAAGCAAAGTGCTGTACTTGGTTGGTTGGTACCTCTAGGCTACCTGTTTTGCCCCTTTTTTGGTTTTTCCTTATCCCGAACTCACGTTAATGAAAATCGGGACGCTCAATTTAAAAACATGGCGAGACTTGATACAGAGTATAAAGAAGCAAACAATCCTATTATTAGCTTTGACACCAAAAAGAAAGAAGTTTTAGGAAATCTGTATCGTCCGGTAACTCTCTATACAAAGAAACCTGTCACCACTTTCGATCGTGATTTTTGGAGTTTCGGTCACGGAATATTGAGCCAGCCTGGGGTTTATGATTCTCAACAGAACCGAGAATATATAACATTAATAAACAGTAAAGATACCAGAAAATTTGCGTGTGACGCTTTAAGAAACTAGTGAAATAATTATGGTAAAACCACCTACCTACCCTAACGCTAATTCTATCTTGGCTAAATGTGATGGTGGAGGTAGTAATAATGCTAATCATTATATTTTCACAGAAACTTTGCAGAAATTAGTTAATGAAATAGGAATTGAGATCGGAATTGCTCATTACCCTCCTTATACATCTAAATATAATCCCAGAGAAAATCGACTTTTTCCTCATATTACTAGGTCTTGTCAAGGAGTAATTTTTACAAGTTTAGAATTAGTCAAAGCTATCGTGGAAAAAACTCAAACTAAAAGGGAGCATCCCAGTTTGGCAGAAACACTAGATCGCGAGTAAACCATTGAGGTAAGCACAACGATTTGAAAACACCTGATTTACACTCTTTGCGTTCCACTGTGCCCCAGAGATTTTAATCCTTGCTCCAATCTGCTTAATTGCCGACTCGACTGCTCCTGAACCAATTGAACATAGTTGCTCAGCTTGGTAATAACTGTAGTTGACAATGCGAACTCTATGTTTTTCCAGGTAGGCACAGAAGTTGCGAGCTTGTTTGCCTCGGCAAGCACTAAACAAAGCCTTCGCTTCAAGCACCTGACGAAGCCACAATAGCACCTCAGCCTTTCTAAGTGTGTTTAATGATCCACCAACTTTGTAGAGATTTTCTTTGAGAAGATACCAGTCCAAGATTTCCTAGCGCTGTTGGTCTGTGCCAAACTCCTGGATTAAATTCCACACTCCCTGGTGACCATCTGCCAAGCAGACCAATGGGTTAAGCAATGGTTGGCTGTTGACATAATCAATCAATGATTGATTCTCATCAAAAAAAATACCATAGTATGTGCTATTTAACCGTATAGCTTTGTAGTCTCTCCAGTAACTCCCAGCTTTTGGCTCTCCCCGGAGTCGGACTTTACCCCCATCCACACTAATTTCTGAGATTCCTTGCTTCGCCGATGGTAATGGCAACTCTTGTCGAAGAACTAGTCTTTTTTGGGTAGAGTGTAAGGATTCAGGTCAAAAAAAACTTCAGTGGCAAAAGCTGGTAAAATAAACAAATGAAAAAGCCCGCAGCCACCAGACCGAAAGAAAAAACCGAAATCGAGCAGTTGAGCCAAGCTGAACTGGTGGAAATGGTGTTGGAGCTGCAAAAAATCATTGAAGAATTACAAGAAAAACTAGCTATTGCTACGGTAAAAAGTCGAACAACCAGTCAAACTTCTTCAATTCCTCCATCAACGGATCTGCTCCAAAAACCAGAGAAACCAACAGTCAAACCAGAAGCAGACCAGAAAAAGAAACCAGGTGGACAACCAGGTCCTGACGGGAAAAACCCGAAAAGGGTTTGGACGAGTAGACAGAACAGAAATTAGCTCACCCAGCATCTGTCAAAATTGTGGTAGTCAAGAATTAAGTGAAGTAATCAACATCCACTCTCAGCAAGTAGCAACTCTAGTAGCAAAACCAATCGAGGTCGTTGAATATCAGACACAATCGTGTAAATGCCTCGAATGTGGTGCAGTAGTTAGAGGAGAACCACCTTTGGGAATAGTTCCTTGACTTGACTTGAGCGTTAATCTCCAAGCACTCTTAGTCTGGCTTGGCAATTATGGGCATCTTTCCTACGCCAAGCTGACGCTCGTTGTTGTGGGAACTCGGCAGGATATTCGTGGGAGTGGGAACACTCCAAAAAACCAATCAACGAGTAGCAGCAGCAGCAGTAAAGCCAGCGATTAATGCACTGTGGGAATGGGCCGGGGTGCAATCAAATGTTCATGTAGATGAAACCCCCTGGTGTGTCATGGGATTAAAGAATGGTTATGGACAGCTAGTGGAGAAGAATTCTGTTTATTTCATGCCGCAGATACCAGGGGGCGCGTGGAATTGGAAACAATGCTGGGTACAGAATTTGCTGGAGTCTTAAGCTCAGATGATTTCAGCGTTTATAATGGTGGGAAAGTCGCAGCCCAACAGAAGTGTCTGGCTCATTTACGACGGCATTTCAAGAAAGTGCTGGGACTTCCGGGCAACAATAATAATGCAGCAGTCGCTCAAATATTTCTGTCATTAATTGATGAAGCTTTTATCGCCCATGAGTCCTGGCGAAACACGAAGGATCAACTTACCTACGACTTCTGGGCTCAGGATTTTAAAATACGATTGAATCAAGCTTTGGGGACTTGGTTGAACCAAGTTGGTTATGCCTCCGGTTTGTTACTCAAATCCTTACGAGATAAGGCAGAACAATGGTGGTATTTTCTCAATGACCCCTCGGTGCCTCCGGATAATAATTTAGCAGAACGTTCTCTACGGCTAGCTGTCACGAAACGGAAAGTTTCTGGCGGCTCTCGTTCGATGAAGGGATTTGAGGAAACGGCTAATCTATTGAGTGTGATTCAAACCTGTCGTTTTTAAGCTCGTTGAGTAATGGCTTTTTTCCGTGAGGCTATTTCGGCCCATTCTTGTGACTTGGCTATGCCGCTCGCTCATTCCCCTTTTTCAGACCTGAATCCTTACCTTTTTTGTTCTCGATCGACTTAAACTATTTTCTAGCTAAGCTTTCAAGTTGCTTGTCACCCCGTCAGGGAGTTTTCTCCTGACTAATTTAGATGACTGAATCTTTACCCTCTACGATCGCCCTTAACCCCAGTTCCACCATAATACTTGACGGTGGCGTGAGTTAATTCTGCCCTGAGCGAAAATTGGATCTACAAATTAACTAAAAATATGAATAGTAAAGTGTCGGCAGTCATATAAACTAATCCCGATCGCTCTCAAAACCATTTGATGCTATGTGGGACAAAATTGCCGCGCACATCTCTGAAGCAACTGGAGAAACATTTTCCATCGACAATCGCCGTTCAGTCAGCGGCGGCTGCATCAATCAAGGCTATGCTATCAGCAGCAGTTCCCGCAGTTATTTCGCGAAAATAAATCAAGCTTCCCAAGTCCCGATCTTTGAAGCTGAGGCGCTGGGTTTGCAGCAAATGCGGGAAATACAGACGATTCGAGTACCGCAACCGATTTGTTGGGGAACTGAGGGGAATTCAGCTTATATTGTACTGGAATGGCTGGAGTTGGGAAGTCGCGGAGGCGATATAGCTTGGGAAGAAATGGGGCGCCAAGTGGCGGCAATGCACAAATACACCCCCCTCAGCCCCCCCTTGGTAAGGGGGGGAGAAGAGGCTAATTCTGCCTTGGTAAGGGGATGTTTTGGTTGGGATATTAATAATACGATCGGCTCAACTCCTCAAATTAATAACTGGACGGCAAATTGGGCTGAATTTTGGGCTGAACATCGGATTGGTTATCAGTTAAAATTGGCGAGGCGTCGGCGTGGTCATTTTTCCCAAGAGAAACGTTTCTTAAAGCTGATTCCTGAGTTGTTAGCAGGTCACGAACCGCAACCTTCGCTAGTTCACGGGGATTTGTGGGGGGGGAATGCAGGGGTGACATCTGCGGGGGAACCGGTGATTTTTGACCCTGCTGCCTATTTTGGAGATAGAGAAGTTGATATCGGGATGACTGAGCTATTTGGTGGATTTCCTGCGCAGTTTTACCGGGGATATAATCAGGTTTGGCCTTTGGATTCAGGGTATGAACGACGCAAAACTCTTTATAATCTCTATCATATTTTGAATCATTTTAATTTGTTTGGCGGGAGTTACGAATCCCAGGCGAATCAAATGATTAATCGAATTTTGGGTTAGTTAGGAATCAGATTCTTTGGGTGCATCTCACTTTTGCAAATATATGAAAAAGGGCTCAAATGAAAAAGCTAGTAAAACTGTGAAAAAAGATGAGGTAAAAAAAATGAC
>NZ_SRRZ01000236.1 GCF_013179805.1 Microcoleus asticus IPMA8
CACTCACTGTTTTCACTTCTCTGCTGTATTGCGTAAGCGTTGCTTGCCGAAGGCATCGCATCCCTCTTTAAAAACTGTCCGGAGTATTGTTGTTTAACCCAGTTAATAACTGTATTATGATTAACTCCACTTATTCTTTCAAGATCCCGAAATCCCTGACCATTGACGTACATTGTCAAGCATTGCTCCTTAATTGAATTTTGGTATCTTTTGTGCGAATAAAATTTAACTAATTGCTTTCCACAGTCACGGCACAAGTAGTTTTGTTTGCCGCGACTGTGGCCATTTTTACAGAATTTGTTTCATAGAAACGTGAATGCAAATCATCCCTCTATTATGCAACGCCCAAAGTTGAGCTGGTTTTAATCCCAACATACTAAAGGCTGGTTTAGAATGAAATGTGCTGGCAACTATCACCTTCGGTACGATGCGCCCTCACTGCTATTCAAGATAGCTTCTAATAAGGGTTAGTAAGGAGTACCAGCAATGCAGCTTAAACCAATAGACCAACAAGTTGTCGCCGTTGTAGGAGCTTCCAGCGGTATCGGAAGAGAAACCGCTATTCAATTCGCGGCGCGGGGGGCGAAGTTGGTCGTTTCGGCTCGTAGCGAACCAGGATTGGATTCTCTAGTGGATGAAATAAAGCAGATAGGGGGCGAGGCGATCGCTATACCTGCAGACGTAGCAGATTTTGAGCAGGTAAAAGCGATCGCAGACAGAGCCATCCAGCAATACGGGCGGCTTGATACCTGGGTGCATTTAGCAGCCATCAATCTCTACGCGATTTTTGAGCAGACAACACCACAGGAGTTTAAGCGCGTCATCGATGTGAACCTAATGGGACAGGTACACGGGGCGATGGCGGCACTGCCCCATCTCAAGCGCGAGGGACGAGGATCGCTGCTCCATGTCTCCTCAGTGGAAGGCAGACGTTCGTTCCCATACCACAGCGCCTACGGGGCATCAAAGCATGGAATTGATGGCTTTTTGGAAGCCATGCGGCTTGAGTTGATACATGAGGGTTTGTCGAGCATCAATGTAACCAATGTGATGCCAGCCTCAATCAATACCCCTCTGTTTAACAAATCCCGCACCAAGATAGGCGTAAAACCCCAAGGACTGCCACCGTTTTACCAGCCCGATATCGTAGTGGACGCTATCCTCTACGCGGCTGGCCACCCAACCCGTGACATTATCGCTGGAGGGGCAGGGCGGGCGATGGCTCTAATTCAGCGGCTCTCACCCCAATTAATGGATACCTTGCTGCTGCAAGCCGGAGCGGGCTTTAACCTACAGAAAACCAGCGAACCGAAGTCCGAAAATGCTCCAGATAATTTATTTGAGCCGATCGCAGGCTTCGATCGCGTTGAGGGAGATTTTAGCAAGCAATCACGGGCGAATAGCTATTCCACCTGGCTGGAAACC
Organism: Microcoleus asticus IPMA8; assembly: GCF_013179805.1. Lineage (GTDB taxonomy): Bacteria > Cyanobacteriota > Cyanobacteriia > Cyanobacteriales > Microcoleaceae > Microcoleus > Microcoleus asticus. Next base: position 1,426 of record NZ_SRRZ01000236.1, read on the forward strand.
CATCCCACGGCAAAGTGGGGCGCGATCGCCGTTACAGTGCTGGGAGCCTTCGGGTTAGCCCTGCTGGCAGTGTAAGCCTTCAATTTGAATAGACTTCTTGCAGAAGTGGGAACTTCTTAACAGAAAACAGGAAACAGAAGTGCCTATCCCAAACATTGGCAAGAAATCTAATTCTTATTGAGAGGAAAAGACTTATTCATGACACAAACTCAATCCCGAATAAGCGAGCCCGGGGTTGCCGCCAGCTTGGACGAGATGACGACCAATTATTATCCTGTTTGGCATAACTCTCTCGATCGGCTGAGTGTGGGCTAGGCCATTAATGCCATTAATAAAGATCGGGCAACACGCCTTCTCCAAACGGATGAGGGACAAAAACAGCTATCGCCTGAAAATCGGGCGGTTGCAGTCACCGAGGACTTGCTAAAACTCGGGCGTAAGGCGTTTTACTCGGAAACCTTTGGGAATGAAGTCTTTCAAAAGGATGCGGTTGGTGCTTTTGATAGCCCGATTAACCCTGTTACCCTTCAGAATTCTTCAACAAAATTTACCCAACACCCGATGAACCCGGTTTAAACCAAACTATCAGGATGTCCGGTTAAAAGAATCACCAAGAATCGGATCGCCGATCGATAAAACTGATTTAGAGGATGAAAAATAATGCAATTGAAGCCAATCAATCAGCAAGTTGTTGCCGTCGTTGGGGCTTCCAGCGGCATCGGACGCGAGAGTGCTCTTCAGTTTGCCAAGCGAGGGGCAAAGTTAGTTGTCTCGGGTCGCAGTGAGTCGAAACTAGCCTCGCTGGTGGATGAGATTCGGGGCTTCGGTGGTGAAGCAACGGCTGTAGTTGCGGATGTGTCGGTGTTCGAGCAGGTCAAAGCGATCGCAGACCGTACCGTCGAAGTCTATGGGCGGCTCGATACGTGGGTGCACGTCCCTGCCGTCGGCATCTTCGCCACATTCGACAACACCACACCCGAAGAGTTTAAGCGCGTCATTGATGTGAGCTTGATGGGGCAGGTATACGGTGCAATGGCGGCGCTACCCCATCTCAAGCGTGAGGGACGGGGGGCGCTGATCCACATCTCTTCAATGGAGGGCGTGCGAAGTCTCCCTTACCAAAGTGCATACTCCGCCGCCAAGCACGGCATTGAGGGATTCATCGAAGCTATGCGCCTGGAGTTGCAACATGAGAACATACCTGTCAGCGTGACGAGCGTGAAACCAGCGGTCATCAATACACCCTTCTGGAACAATGGCCTCACCAAGCTAGGCGTAAAGCCAGCAGGGATACCGCCCTACTACGACCCCAGGTTGGTAGCTGACGCCATCCTCTACGTTGCTGAACATCCAACTCGTGACTTCTTGGTTGGGGATGCGGCTAGAGCTCTAGGTGCGCTACAGCGGCTCTCACCCGAACTGGTCGATGCTTTGTTGCTGCTTGTCGGCTTTCAGGCTCAACACACCAACGAGCCGAAGTCTCCAGACGATCGGAACAACCTTTACGAACCTGTCCCAAGCGATACCAGAGTTGATGGAGACTTTAGCCATATGGTCATACCGAGCGTTACGGACTGGCTGGCTAAGAATCCCGCTCTCCAGTGGGGGGCGATCGCTGGTGTGATGGCTTTAGCTTTGGTGGCAACACAATCCTTCAACCACGAAAAGTGATTTTAGGATGAAATCAGTAACGCCCGTACATCAACAAATGTGAGTAGAAAATGCTGCCTCATCAAATATTTAGGTAGATTTGAACGTTTCTGGGAGGGTAGCTAATCACAAATTAGGTTTATCTGTTTTATACTCAGAGTTTTACGGATGGACGAGGGAACTAACTTATCGATCTGCCATCTACGGCACTGTTGTAGAAGTGGTAGATCGATGGTATCCCTCATCTAAAACTTGTTAAAACTGCGGCCACGTTCAACTAATGCCACTTCAAGCGCGAGTATTTGTTTGTTAGCAGTGTGGCTCTAGTTGTAATAGAGGCTTGAACGGCGCTCTTAATTTAGCTTTAATCTCACAATAAAAAGTAAGGATGCGTCGTTCTGAATAGACGCCTGCCCAGTAGAAGGAGCAGACTCCCTACCCTGAAGTCAGAAGTAAGTTTTAAGTGTACAAGATGTCGATCTTGTGCCTTTCATATCAATCTTATGTAGCAGACGTAAATATGTGGGGAAGCTGGTTCGATTTCATCAAGTCTGCAACAACTCCCGCAACACCTGCTGCGGTCAAGGCTACTCAAAATCAAGCCGAGTTGTGGCAGATTTACCTGAAGGGGTTGCAAAAGTTGACTCAGCTTTGGGCAGAATCACTACAGCAGTCACAAGAGAGCGGAACCGGAGCAGTAGGGGGTTACGCGGGAGCATTGATTGAACTCAGCAACCTCTACTCGAATATGTATGAAAAGACATTTGGTAGCGTTCTACAAAGCCCAAACTTGGGATACGCTCGTGAGTTCAACAACAAACTACTTAAAAGCTTTGATGCCGGACTCAAATTTTCTCAGGCAAACTTTGACTATCAGATATTGTTACTTGATGTCTGGCTGAAAGCTTCTGAGGAGCTGATGCGAGAGTTAGCCTCCTCAGAAGAAAAGGGCGAAACGGTTCAGAACTGGCAGCAGTTACTCCAAGTTTGGAGTAGCGTATTTGACGGGGTATTTGTACAGAGGTTCCGTGCAGAAGATGCTCTTGAAGCTCGGGGAAATTTTTTGAACTCCGCCACGATCTACAGGCTTTATCAGCAAGAGCTCAGGGAAGTGTTTCTGAAGATGTACGAGGGAGCATCCCGGTTTTGCGCTTTTGAGCATCAAACGGATATTGATCCGTTAAGGTAGGCGCACCGAAGCTTAAGCATTTGATTGACATTT
>NZ_SRRZ01000237.1 GCF_013179805.1 Microcoleus asticus IPMA8
GAACTTGTTTTTAATTGCTGAAATCACCAGTTTATAGGATTCGTATGTCTATTTTCAGAATCCTATCAAATAAGCATTCAACACTTCTGGTTAAAATTATTACTGAGCTGAGGAAATTGATCGCGATCGCAACTACAGCCGGACTTTTATCGCTCCAAATTAAATCGAGTAGTGGGTAGCGTCGCCACAGCTTCTGATTGCTGGGAACGATTTGTTTGCGATACCTCGCCCAATCGTACAATGATTGTCTGTCAGATGTTAAAGCTGCAATTAAAGCTAAGAACATCACCAAATTCAAGATAAGTAAACAGATGAGATTAGCGTTGTCTGGGGCGTCTGATTGGAGTGCAAACCCTAAAAATATTACCTGACAGCAGATAACTAGCAAATAACTTTGCCGCTTGCTCAAAACTGTAGCGCTGGGATTTGGAAAGCGGCGCTGCCATCCCTGCCACATCCAGTAGGTTCCTGTACCACAAACCAAGAGAGACAAAGCAAGGCCACTCGCAATATTTGTACCCACTGGCGAGTAAAACCATTGCAACTTGTCTAACTTTTCAACTAACGAATCGAAATCAGTTTTATCAGCTAGAAAAAGCTGATATCTCAGCATAGCAAGGGGAGACAAAAAATGTAACACATCCCCAGCAGTTCGCGTGAGCGGCAGCCAAGAAATCCCAAACACAACAAAAACCGTAGCGCTAGCCAACCAAGGTTGAAATCCTCCCAACCAACTGGTTGTCAATCCAAATAGCATCGCACCGCTGTAAAATAAAGCACAGCTAGCTGCAACTGCTATGTAGAAACATAAAATTTCATGCAGGGGTATTTGAGCGACTAATCCAGCGTACAAATGCAGCGGTACTGTCAGAATTGCTGCTAGATACAGTAAAATTGGGACGCCGAGCATTTTGCCGAGAAAAATTGTTTTTGCTGACTGGGGACTGAGGCGAATAAAGTTGAGCGTGCCGCGTCGTTCCTCCTTATCTAAGTCGCTGACCAGCATATAAGTCCCTGCTACTAATAGGGCTAATACGCTCAAGATGCTCAGCCAAATGAATATCTCTAGCCACCACTCCCGCCAGTTAATGACAAAGTTGCTGAAGGCATCTCTGACGCAGATTTTTTCATAGGAACGGTCACCATCTAAAGTGCAAAATCTGTGATAGATGGGGTTAGTGTACTCCCCATTAGCAGGGGGAACGGGTATCTGGGCATTGAAAGACTTGAACAGTAGCAGTTGAGCGCTTAGGGAAAGGGCAGAGGCGATCGCAATATTGCCAGTATTCAAGCGGCCTTTGATTTCTCGAAATAACTGGGGATTCCAGTTGCCTATTTTGTCTAGTAAATGGAGTGTCATTGGTTATTGGTGATTAGTAATGGGTGACGACTTAGTTATAACTCACTGTTTATTCAGGTAAACAGGAAAGGAGCAAATTAAGATGCTTGCTGGTGTCCCATCTTGAGGAAGATGGTTTCTAAGTCTTCTTGAGTGCAGTGGAATTCGGTTAGGGGAATGTTGGCCGCGACGAGTTCGCGTAATAAATTTGCCGCATCTTCGGGGCTTCCTGAAAAATCAACGCACACCTGTTGAGTTTCCCGGATTATTGCCCAATTTTCCACCCAAGGAAAGTTTTTTAATTCCGATGTTAGCGCTTCTAATTTATTTCCTACAACCGACATGAAAATTTGCTGGCGGCTGAGGCGTTTGTAAAGTTCTTGTAAGGGTGCGCTTTCGACCAGATATCCGAGTTCCATGATACCCACCCAGCTACAAAGTTCGGCTAAGTCGCTGAGGACGTGAGATGATATGATTACGGTCATGCCGGCTTCTTGCAAAGCTTTGATAATTTCGCGGAACTGCATTCGGGCGATCGGATCTAAGCCAGAAACGGGTTCGTCTAACAACAACAACAGCGGTTCGTGGATAATAGTTCTCCCCAAACTCAGGCGCTGTTTCATCCCCCGCGACAGGGTGGAAATTAAGCTGTTGCGCTTGTTGGTTAGTTGCACGAGTTCTAACACGGAGTTGATTCGCTCTCGGCGGCGCGGTTGCTGGAGGTTGTAGAGTCGGGCAAAATAGTCTAAATAATCCCAAACAGTCAAGTCGTCGTAGAGGGGAAAGTCGTCGGGAAGAAAGCCGATGCGCTGTTTGAGAATCGGGTGCGATCGATCGCGCAATAACCTATCTCCATTGATGTAAATTTCCCCTGTAGTCGGTTCCTCAGCCGCCGCCAACATCCGCAGCAAAGTAGTTTTGCCGGCACCGTTGGGGCCGATGAGTCCGCATACTTCGCCTGCTGCTACTTGCAAATCGATGTCATTGACAGCTATATGACGATCGAATTGTTTCGTCAGCCCGCGAGTTTCTATTGCTAGTTGTTTTGCCATGTTTGGAGGGTGAATGAAGTTTTATTGGTGCATTCCTGGCATGGAAATAGAAGTGTACAACTAGCCTAGCCCGTTCTTCCAGGAATTGTCATCTCGTTTCTGAAATTAAAACAAAGACATTATCGATCGCTGAAATCCTTGCTAATATTAACTCTTCCTTCTTCCTTCTTCCCTCTTCCCTCTTCCTTCTTCCTTCTGCTATATCAAGTCTGCACGGAAAATTCCTCTGGATCGATATCCCAATTTACCCAGCGAATTGCCTCCCTAGCAGATGTCAGGTTAGGCGGCACTCTCAAAGCGTGAATGAATCCCGTACTCGGACAAGTCATTTTTAACAAACAAATCGGCTCGACATCGGCATTATCTATTGTTAATAGTGAATATTCCTGCCAACTATCTATTTGTTTTGCTTCCAATTCTTGACAAATGCGATCGTAACCAATTCCTTGAATTAAGACTCGCCTCAGTTCGGCATTGCCTTCTGTTAAAAGCCATTGTGATTGCCATTGATTTGGGTGGAATTGACCGTATTTTTCAGGCAATCTGACGCCGTGATAATAGTAAAAATTCCATCCATCCGCAAACTCAATGGCAGGTTCTGCTTCCGCGTGCAAGCGGTTTTGACTGTCAAAGCGCAGGTGACGGGGGCGATCGCACACCGCGCAAAACTTTTCAAAGGGAAATATCCAACCGCAATGCTCGAAAAGCTGCTTTTGGCAGCGAAGTATTTCTTGTGCCTTTTGGGAAAGATTGACGCCTAATGAAGAGATATACCATTCAGTCAAATAGATTTCCTTAAACAAAGTCGTGGGGGTTTCAGGGTATTTCAAACCCTCCAAATAATCGGGAAAAACATTCCCCATCATTCGTTCCGATCGCTCATATTCGTCAACCACTTCGTACATTAGCGAACTCAGTGTGCTGTCTACTTCGGACTCTATCGTCATGAAATAGAGCTCATACTTCCACACCGCCGGACTTGTAAAGTCTCTCACAATCGATGGGGACATGGACATCCATTTCCCGTCTAGCCTTTTCCCCAATCTATTCCCATGCCCTTCGTTTGACCAGTTTGGTGAATTGTCGCCTTTTGGCAAGTTGAAGATTTGGACAAAAGCGTCTCGGGGACTGCTGCAAATAATAACTTCAGGTTCTTGTAAGCCAATAGCGGCATAGGCAACTTTGATGGCTTCTGTGGCTTTTTGAGCATCAATTGGCTTAGTCGAGAGAGTAAGATTTTTTTGTGCGTGTTCGCCTAACACACTAATCTCGGTAATTTGATTGTTTTCGAGATACAGTGCTCTCAGATTGGTGAGCGATCGCAACGCGCTGATCTCGGTAATTTGATTGTAGTCGAGACAAAGTTCTGTCAGATTAGTGAGCGATCGCAAGGCGCTGATCTCGGTAATTTGATTGTAGTCGAGATCAAGTTCTGTCAGATTGGTGAGCGATCGCAAGGCGCTGATCTCGATAATTTGATTGTCGTTAAGACGCAGCTCTGTCAGATGGGTGAGCGAGCCGAGGAAGCTGATGTCGGTAATTCTATTGCCGCTGAGATTCAGTGTGGTCAGATGGGTGAGCGAGCCGAGGAAGCTGATGTCGCTAATTTGATTGTCGCTGAGATTCAGTGTGGTCAGATGGGTGAGCGAGCCGAGGAAGCTGATGTCGCTAATTTGATTGTTGCTGAGATCGAGTGTGGTCAGATTGGTGAGCGAGCCGAGGAAGCTGATGTCGGTAATTCTATTGCTGTTGAGATGCAGTGTTGTCATGCTTGAAAGTATCTGCTCCGCTAATATTTCGGAATAAGTAAAAGACTTTTTTTTCAGAATTTTAAGTGT
>NZ_SRRZ01000238.1 GCF_013179805.1 Microcoleus asticus IPMA8
TATGGCTTTTCTAATTTTAATAATTTCAGGAATCGCGTATTAGCTTGCTTCTCTGATTAGATAAAATTATAACCACAAGTTCAGGAGAGCCCTAATGCTTTTATTAGCAACTAAAAATAGACGGTTTTACCGAATCTTTAAGATAGAGCGGCAACAGCGAGTCTTTTTTAAATTTTTGATAAAGAACAGGGTAATCGGCGTCAAAAGGGTCAAAAAATTAGGTATAAACTAAAACACTTAGTTGGGATTAATTTAAGGAGTGTCAGAAAAAATCTTTGTATATTATATGATAAAAAGAAAGGATTGATAGTCAATCGTTCACCTACAGATTAAGATTTTCATGGATATTCAATTAATTAATATCGGTTTTGGTAACATTGTGTCTGCTAATCGAGTGATTGCCATTGTCAGTCCCGAGTCAGCGCCAATTAAGCGGATTATTACTGATGCGCGGGAGCGGGGACAACTGGTTGACGCAACTTACGGCCGCCGCACGAGAGCGGTAATTATTACAGATTCGAGTCACGTCATCCTCTCGGCGATTCAGCCGGAAACTGTTGCTAATCGTTTTGCGATCGGCAAAGACGGTCAAGGTCGGGATGATTGAGGTTGGTCAGTTGCAATTTAAGCGTTTACAGTCTAAAGTAAGCGGAAACTTAAATTGTTACACGTTTCTATTCTCAAAATGAAATCTGGTAAATTAATTGTTCTGACGGGGCCTAGCGGTGTGGGGAAAGGCACCCTATTACGATCGCTCCTCAATCGCCATCCCGAATTGTATCTTTCGGTATCGGTGACAACTCGATCGCCCCGTGAGGGAGAAATTGAGGGAAAGCATTACTATTTTGTCAGCCGCAGCCGCTTTGAACAAATGGTTGAGGCTGGAGAATTGGCCGAATCGGCCGAGTTTGCCGGTAATTTTTACGGTACTCCTTATTTGGGTCTCAAACAAGGAATCGGTGAGGGAAAATCGGTAATCCTGGAACTTGAGCTGGAAGGGGCGAGGCAAATTAGGAATAATTTTCCAGAGGCGCTGCGAATTTTTATTTTACCTCCTTCTTGGGATGAGTTGGAACGGCGCTTGCGGAGTCGGGGTCAAGATTCCGAAAGTGCGATCGCCCGTCGGTTGCTGCGGGCTAAAGAGGAAATTGAAGCTGCGGGGGAATTTGATTTTCAGGTTGTTAATGATGATTTAGAAGTTGCTTTAAAAAAACTGGAATCCATATTGTTTGTTAGGGACGGAAAATGAGTGGATGGGGAAAAGTTGTGAGTTTCGACTTGGGAGATGGAAAGAAAGATATAGAATTTGATGATTTTCCTAGATGCAATTTTCTTTGCTTGGGCGATGTACAGATTCTTTGCTCGCGAGTGGGACGATCGCACTTGGATATTCGGAGCGATGTCACCGAATAGGATATTACCCATTACCAATTACCAATTACCCATTTTTCAGTCCGGGCTAAAACTTCGCTACTTTGTTTGATAGCAACACAAACTTTTAAATTCAATTCCAGAATATTTAAGGAAGGCGGAAATTTCCTGAGCGGTTCGATTTCGCGAGCAGAACAGCCTAACATTTCCATATAAGCTAGCGTCCACCCAATAGCTGCAATATCGTCTACATTGCCAGTACCCTCGCACAGGTGACAGCTAATTTCGCCCTCCGGCCCGCACTCGGGACAAACCCAATTTCCCACTTGTGAATAGGGCTGATTTGTGCGGGTTGCGGATGCAATTGTTAATGCTTTAATATGATTTTGAACTACTTGTTTAAAACCTCGGCTTTGATTGCTGCGGTGCTCAGAATTGCCCTGCGATCGCCCGGTTTCTTCTGCTGGCTGTTGCAACGAAGGAAGAGATGCTGTTTGGTTCTCCCTGGTTACTCTAGATTCGCCTAGGTTCGCAGTTAGCTGAATACCATAGCCTTTCGACTCCGAAGTCTGAGAGTGGTTGAGTGCGCTGGAGGAATCGGGTTCGCAAGTTGTGAAGGATGTTTCTATTTGATCGGCAAAATCTTGCATTGAGAGATGATGTTCGATCGCCAAAGACCAAGTTCTTTTATGTCGGAGGTCGCCATATTTTCTGGCTTCGGCCTCAGTAATGCCGATCGCCGCAGCCTCTTGGCGCAGCACATTCATCGAAGTCGTTGTATCTGATATCATGAGTTTGTTTGCAGTTAATTAACGATCTGCCGATCGGTATACAAATAAATTACCTTAGATCTAGTACAATAGTCCGGACTATTTTTAGATCCTAGTCTGAAACCATTGATTTTCCGTTAGGAACTAGATTGCGCAATCGCCCTGAAACCCTTATTTTACGGTTGGCAATCACACACTGTCCGAAGTATTGATAGTAGCCTAAATCTAAAATCTAAAATCTAAAATCTAAAATAGGATGACTTCAATTCTTCCCGATACAGCGTTGTCTGTTGCCGGACTAACATCTTACCTGCAAGACTTGTTGGAGGGCGATCGCAACCTGCAATCAGTTTGGCTGACAGGCGAGGTGTCCAACGTTTCGCACCACCCCAGCGGCTGCTTTTTCACTCTGTGCGACACCGACAAAAGCGCTGCCATTCGCTGCGTGGTGTGGAATTCTCAGCGGCAAAAATTGGTGCAAATGCCCGCAAAAGGAGAACAGTTGCTGGTTTTGGGAAGCATCCGGGTTTACAAAAATCGCGGCGAGTACCAGTTGACTGTTGTGCAATCGCTACCGGCTGGGGAAGGATTGCAGGCTTTGCGGTTGCAGCAATTGCGATCGCGCTTCGATGCTGAGGGTTTCTTCGATCCCGCCAGAAAGCGCCCGATTCCCGCACACCCGCAAATTGTCGCCGTGGTGACATCCGATACCGGTGCTGCTTGGGGGGACATTCAGCGCACTCTAGCCCAAAGGTATCCTGGTTTGCGGGTGTTGCTGTCGCCGACAGGAGTGCAGGGAGAATTGGCTGCTGCTGCCATTGCTAGGGCGATCGCTCGGGTAGAATTGGACGGTAGGGCTGATGCGATCGTTTTAGCGCGCGGCGGCGGTTCTGCGGAAGATTTGGCTTGTTTTAATGATGAGAGAGTTGTCAGGGCGATCGCGAATTGCCCGATTCCAATTATTACAGGAATCGGGCACGAAAGAGACGAATCTCTCGCCGATTTAGTAGCAGATAAACGAGCCCACACTCCCACTGCGGCGGCGGCTCAAGCTGTACCAATTTTGGCAGATATTTACTCTGAACACAAGCAGCGAATGGTCAATTTAGCAAACGCTGTGCGGGCAAGATTTCAGACAGAAGAAGAGCATTTGCAACTGTTACAAAATCGATTAAAACGCTTGCCTGCCACATCCCGAACTTTGCGGCAAGTAACTGGTAAACTGGAGGTATTGCAAGAAAAGTTATCCGCACTGAATCCGGCAGCGGTTTTGCAAAGGGGTTATGCGGCGGTAATCCAAAGTGACGGTACGATCGTCCGCACAACTGACGGTTTGGAATTGGGAGAAGAATTGACTGTGAGGTTGAGTCGGGGCGTGCTGAAAGTTAAGATTGTAGAAGTATTGGATGCAGAAGAAAAGTTATGATTGATTCGCAGTTGCGCCAGTCTGACTGGAATTATGAGGAAACGGTCGATCGAATTGAAGCGATTATCGATCGAGTGGAATCGGGAGAGTTGCCTCTAGAAGAGGTTTTCGAGCAGTTTGCGGTGGCTTTGGAGTGTTGGCAGGAGTGCGAAAGTTTTTTGGCGCGGAGGAAGGAACAGATGGATTTGTCGATCGAGCTTTTAGCTGCGGAACCAGATTTTTAAGCGCAGATAAACGGGGATTAGGGCCGATAAATGTAGAGAAAATAGCGCGTTTTGCCGAAAGCCCGACAGGGAATTAATTTCCTGTCGGAATGTGTGTCTGACCTGTTTGTTGACATAATTAAACACCCGAACTCGATGCAAACCTGACAAATAAACCCCGACCAATAAATCAAATCATCAAAAGGATTTGACATAGTGCTGGGGGGGTGACAACCCGCCCCAAACCCTGAGAGCGTAAAGATTTAACCCACTTGTGGTAAAAAAAGATAGGCAGCCGAATTCTTACAA
>NZ_SRRZ01000239.1 GCF_013179805.1 Microcoleus asticus IPMA8
GTAGCAATGGTTGCTCCTTCTATCAACGGCTAAGTTTTAGTCCTAGATAAACGAAAAGCGCTCCTAGAAATAGGGGCGCTTTTTGTTTGGGGAAAAATATTTTTATCGACATCCTTTTTCCTTCTTCCTCCTTCTTCCTTCTGCTATAGCTGCTCTATTTTTGTCCTTAATTCGATAAGATCAGGATGCTGATTAATCTCAAGCTTCCGAATTGCCCAATCGAAAAATGAATTTAGAGAAATGTATTTAGAGTCTTGTCTCTGTATTTCTTTTTGAATATCCTTGCCATTAAACCAGATTAAGTATTGCTTCTCTGTCCAAAATTCTTCTTGGTTAAACCGTTGTTGATAGGAAACAAGGTTATCTTCAAATTTTTCCGGTGTAACTGATTCAACTGCCAGTCTAAATTGATTAACTAATTCTAACGCTTGATTTTTGCAGTCTTGCAAAATTAATGACTCAGGTAGTTTACCTTTCTCCGTCCATGTAGTTTTGAGTTGTTGTCGTGCTGTACTCATGTTCACCAAGTCACCCAATGCCCATCTTACAGCTTGGTAATCTTGCAGGTTCCTGGCGCTAGTTTCAATCGATTCTGAAATGCGATCGACTTCTGGTGAATTTTGATGTCCCCACTTAGAAGCTGGATTTCCCTGCTTTTCATTGTACTTTTCTGTCCAATAGGTGTGAATCAAATCAGCATCTAAGAGGTAATTTTCAACACAAGTGCGATAACTTAAATCAAAGGGTTTATTACCTGATCTATTATCTAGTTGGAGTAATCCGCAGTTAGGAGTTGGCTGAACATCGAAATCCCGATCGCGAAAAACGATGTATTTCTGATTAACCGCTGTCTTCCCTGAAAAGTAGCCCTCGGCAAAGGTTGAGAATCCAAACTTACTACCCGCAGGGACAATTGTGCATCTATCACCTGGTAGGCTATCGACTACTCTAGTAAGCAATCTATAGTCTAAGCTGCTTGGTTTCCCTTCACAAAAAATAATTTTTCCACTGCTAACAACACTCATAGTTACACCTCCACACGAACAATGTGTGCTTCGGGTACTAGCTGCTCTATGTAATCAGAATGAGTTGTAATGATAAATTGATTATTTTTGCCTAACTTAGGCAAAGCTCTCAACAATGCTTGTTGCAGTGGTGGATGTAAGTGCAACTCAATTTCATCAATCAAGATCACCGAATTATGAATATTCCAATTAGCAAAGTCCACCAGGATCGGAAATATAGCGCGTTCGCCCCCAGACATCTCAGAAATCTCATACAGGTTGCTTTTATCGTAGTATAGATAAAACCAGGGTTCGCTCAGAATGTCATCGATCCCTTCTCGTGGAACAGGCCCCTCAAAGCCACGTTCTGGAAAAACAGCTTTATAAGCTTGCTCAATTTCAGCATATATGTCCTTCTGTCCAGGGCGGAATTGCTGAATTCTTTTCCTCTCAACATCCTGATGAAACTGCCGCCACTTTGAAAGGCGATCGCGTAGAATATCATAGGTAATTTCAACTTTTTTTCCATCCGGATTTTCAGTAGTTAAGCTGGTTGAATTTCTCTGCTCTGTTTGCCAAAAAATCGTACCAACTCGCTCAAACACCTCAAAGCCTTCAGATCGAAGGAGTCGTTTAGCATATTCCCGTCCTTTAAATTGAAATAATTCACTCGCAGTGTCTGCTTGAACACTCTCACCTTGCCATCTAAGATCTACAATATGTTTGTCAGCAGGAGGAACTGGTAAATTGTGACCCAGATCTTGCAATTTTTGTTGGAACTCACGAACCGCCTGGAGCTCTTGAGACGAAAATTGTACTTGTAGAGTAACCTCTGGTTCAAACTTGCCCCAATTACTCCCCAGCAATTCATAGTTAAATCCTGCCCATTCTAAGTCAAAAAGTTTCTGCAACCTCCCTGTTGCCACTCCCAGTGTTGCGGCTATTGCCTGTAAGATACTTGTTTTTCCCGCCCCATTCATCCCTATTAAAACTATAAGGTCTCGTGCCAATCCAGTTTCTGGATCGGTAAATTCGATTTTTTTCTTTTTAAATTTCTTAAAATACTGTAAATTGATAGATTGAATTTTCATAATAACACTCCTGTTTGAAGATTTTACTACCTACATTTTTTTTTCAAGCCTTGTTCATTATCGCACTCAGCCAAATTCATCTCCAAAATTTACCTAGCCATTTAGATATATTACATCGCACTTTCCTGAAAAAGCCAGTTTCTGAAATAACTCCGCAACCGCCAGAGTAAAGCCGGAGACGCTTTCTTCGCCATCTAGGGAATAAGTAGATTTGAGGAGGCGATCGGGTTCTTGGGACATCGATAAACTAACACATACAGGACTTACGCAAGCACACTATATGTAGCGTGCCAAAAAAGAGATCTCGCTTTTCAAACTTTTGAAATATCGTCCGTCCAGACACAATTCCCGAGGTCGTAGAACTAGATGAATTAGAAACATTTATTGGCTCAAAAAAAACTTGCGTCTGGTTGTGGATAGCAGTAGACCACTTCAAAGCAGATATTTTAGCCTGGGCTGTAGGAGACCATGATGCCCAAACATTTAAACATTGATGGGATGTTGAAAAATAAAAATGCTATTTTTATGTAACAAATTGCCTGAAAGTTTATCCAATGTTTATTCCAGATGGTCACTCAATCATCGGTAAAACTTATATGGCTTGCAGTTGAAGGTGAAAATACAAGACTCAGACATGATTTGGCTCGATTGAAGAGAAAATCTCTTTGTTATTCTCAAGACGAAGAAATTCTCAAACATTCAATTCGTTTACTAATTCACGCTCCTCAAATTCTCGGACGTTCCCATTCAATATTCAAGTAATTATTTAGATAATCTGATTTGAACGCTGTTCGACCTGCCTCCGTCAGCGGTGAGAGCCAAATCATACCTCAGTTCACCAACGCCCAAATTTACTTATCTCCAGACTGAATGTAAAATAATTGTCTAGTGTCGGCTTTTCCCCAACCTTAAATTCACATGAACATCCGCATCGGCAACGGCTACGACATTCACTGCTTAGTTCCAGAACGCCCCCTCATCCTCGGCGGCGTGCACATTCCCCACGAATTAGGCTTATTAGGACACAGCGACGCCGACGTACTTACCCACGCTATCATGGATGCGATGCTCGGAGCTCTCAGCTTAGGAGATATCGGCCTGTATTTCCCTCCAACTGACCCGAAATGGAAAGGGGCTGATAGTCTCGTATTGCTGGCACAAGTCAATCAGTTAATATTAGATAAAGGCTGGAAAATCGGCAATATTGATTCCGTGGTGGTGGCGGAACGTCCAAAGCTGAAACCGCATATTGACCAAATGCGCGATCGGCTTTCTACTGTCCTACAATTAAAACCTGACCAAATTGGCATCAAAGCTACTACCAACGAAAAGTTAGGGCCGGTGGGAAGAGAAGAAGGAATCGCAGCTTACGCTGTAGTTTTGTTAGTGCTAAAATAGCTGTCAGGTTATGAAGATTTTCTACTTAATTAGGAGTCGAATTTATGATCGCCGAAGACTTGGAAATCGCAATGCCGATCAACGTTGACATCATTGCTCTAGATAAGGACGATCGCATAGTCGCGCTAATCGAGGTCAAAATTATTCAAGCTCAAGAAACAGCAGCAAAGCAGAGGATTGCTGCTTACATGATATCTTGGATGAAAGCTGCGTTAGCGAAGATGTCCGAACAACGCACAGTCATTCCCTATGCTATGTTTGTTGACACCGAACCAATTCTGATTTTCAAATGGGACGGCGTGAATTTATCTGAACCTGTTTGCTCTCTAAACACTGGTGAAATACTTCGTTATTATCAGCCTAAATTTGGTAGAAAATGGATATTTGAAGATACGATTGAAACCCTGGTAGACTGTAGTTTAGACTAAAAAATGAGCGCAGCTAAAAGTAGCCACCTTTGAATGTCAGGCAAGCTGTTGCTCAAAAACTCAAAAAGTAGAA
>NZ_SRRZ01000024.1 GCF_013179805.1 Microcoleus asticus IPMA8
GGTCAATTACTTGTATTTTATTTGCTCCCAATGCTCCCCAACAGAATCCCGTTGAAGATATTTGGTTACAAGCTAAAAACTTTTTAAGAAAGTATTGGTATCTATGTAGGTCTTTTAAGATTGTCAAATTTTTATTTGAGTTTTTTACTAACGAACATAAATTTGATTTCCCCAAAATACGTCAATATACTTACACAAAGAAAATCATTTAGGATTGCTCTAGATATAGAAAATCATTTAGGATTGCTATAGGGAAAAATTAACAGAAATACCCTGTTTGTTTATACGTTGGCGCAAATAGTAGGCGTCCGATTTGACGATCGATCTATCCCGATCTATCCATCCTTTTCGGAGAGCTCGGTAAACAAGTGTAAGATCCGGTAATGTTTCAAACTCTGACGCACTCCCTGAAGACGGTTCTATCATATTTTGTTAAACCACTGCAACCAGTAAACTAATGTTGATGATGAAGCGATATCTTCGACCGCATTTTCATTTTTTGCATGGTGATAAATATCAACTGGTTGCTCTGCACTGAACGGACAAAATAGGCGAACTGTACGCTCTGGTTCTAAGCTTGTCCAATCTAGTGTAATACTGCCTCTGTCATCTGTACCTGTAGAGCATTTTGGAAAACTGTTTCCCATGCTATCGTAGGCTTCTACAACTAACTTCATCGCTGTCCTGAAAGCATATTCAGTCGGTCTCAAAATCCCGTACTCATCCTCTTCTTCTAAATCTAAAAGTTCGATCAGACGTTCAACAGTGATTCGGAAATTCAATAAACCGCTATTGCTACTGCTATCAGTAATCTGTTCTTTCGCTACAGTCATAAGATTCAATCCCTTTTAGGCGATCGCCAGTTTCATTTTAACACAGCCTCATGCTGTGAAATTTGCACTCAAAACTCCCATTATTGACCGTCGATCGATATTTGCAAGGACAAAGCATTGCCTTGTCCAAATCCGAATATATTTGTAGGGATACAGCACTGCTGTGTCCCCGATATTTGCAAGGACACGGCAGTGCCGTGTCCCTACCGAAAACCGCCATACAAGAACCGATCGGACGCAATCTTAATTCCCGATTACAAACCTGTATTAGGCGGGAACTTGGATTTTTTCGGTGCCGGCAAGTTCAAAGGCTGCGTGTATTGCTTTCAAAGCAGTTACACCTTGTTCCTCATCCACAACGCAGCTAATTTTAATCTCGGAAGTGGCAATCATTTGAATGTTGATTTGCTGGCGAGAAAGCGCTTCAAACATCTTTGCCGCTACTCCCGGATGCGCTACCATCCCGGAACCGACAACGCTAACTTTGGCAATTTGTGTATCGACAGCTACTTCGCCCCATCCGAATTCGGGGGCGGCTTTTTTGAGGGCGTCTTTAGCAGCTTCGGCGTCAATTTGTGCTACGGTAAAGGCAATGTCGCGAGTTAATATGCCGTCGATATTGTGGCAGCGCTGCGACTGAATGATCGTGTCTACGCTGATATTTTCCTCGGCTAAAAGTCCGAACATTTTTGCTGCTACTCCGGGTCGATCGGGCAATTGGCGAATTGCTAGACGCGCTTGATTGATATCCAACGCAACGGCGCGGACTGCGGGCGGTTTTTGGGATGATGAACGCCGCCCAATAGGGGAGTTGGCGACATCAAATGCTTTGCAGAGTTCGGCAACGGCCCGATCGCAATCTTCGGCATCGATCGCACAACTAACTTTTACCTCGGAAGTGGAAATCATTTGAATGTTAATTCCTGCATCCGCTAAAGTCTTAAACATCTGCGCCGCTACCCTCGGACGACCGATCATTCCCGCACCCGCAATGCTAACTTTAGCGATCGGCTTTTCTTCTGCTTTCACTTCCGGTTCTCCCAATTCTGGGCGAGAATTCTTGCCGAGGGTGGGCACGATCGCATCTGCAACGGCGACAGCTTGATTGAGGGAATTTCGCCTCACTGTAAAGGCAATATCGTTAGTATTTCCTTCGTGAATTGACTGGATAATTAAGTCTACATCGAGGTTTTGTTGCGCGATCGCACCAAACAACCGCGCTGCTACGCCGGGGCGATCGGGCAAACGCAACAGCGACACCCCCGCCTGATCCAAGTCAAATTCCACCGCATCCACCGCTTTTGCGAGCTCCAAGCCCTCCAAAGGCCGGGATTGCGCGGGAGGCGACACTACCCGCGTACCGGGGGCGTCACTCCAGCTAGAAAGCACTACCAGGGGCACGCCGTAATTCTTGGCAATTTCTACAGCGCGCGGGTGGAGGACTTTTGCGCCCAAACTCGCCAATTCCAGCATTTCGTCGCAAGTGATTTCGTCCATCAATTGGGCGTCGGCAACCAAGCGCGGATCTGTAGTCAGAATTCCGGGCACGTCGGTATAAATTTCGCACCTGTCGGCCCGCAGCGCTGCGGCGAGGGCTACTGCTGTTGTGTCGGAACCGCCGCGCCCCAAGGTGGTAATTTCCAATTCTCCGGCATTGGCGATGCCTTGGAAACCCGCAACCACAACGACTTTACCGCTTTTTAACTGGGTTTCAAGCCGATTCGGGTCGATTCGCAAAATCCGGGCGCGGGTGTGGGCGGCTTCGGTGACAATGCCAACTTGGGCGCCGGTGAGGGAAATTGCGGGCTGTCCCATTTCCTGCAATGCCATGCTCAAAAGTGCGATCGAGACTTGTTCCCCAGTGGAAAGCAACATATCCATTTCCCGCTTGTTGGGATTTGCGGAAATTTCCTTGGCGAGTTTAACTAAACCGTCGGTGGTTTTGCCCATCGCCGAAAGTACGACAACCAAAGAGTTGCCAAGCTGTGCTGTTTTTACAACTCGTCGGGCTACTTCCAGAATGCGATCGACTGTACCAACCGAGGTTCCGCCATATTTCTGAACAATTAGTGCCATAGGACTTACACAAAAAGTGATGCAATACTTAAGCTAATATACGCAAATTTTTGATAATAACCGATGAATGTTTATATCGTTTCTGAGGAGGCTGCTAGGCGATCGCATTTTTACAGCACATGATATTCCTAGGGACACTGAATTGCCGTGTCTCTACCGGCATCTGCGACTTATGCGAATTTAAGTTTTTGATTTAAGAATTGCCAATGACTTATGAAGAACCCAACCCCGATAATCATCAGTCATCCCCAATCTAAAATCTAAAATCTAAAATCTAAAATCGAATTACTCGCCTTCTAACTCTCGCAAACGCGCTTCCAAAGCTTGAATTCGCAGCTCAGCTTCTGTGCGCCTTTGTCGTTCTCGTTCAGCAGCCAATTCGGCTTGTTCTGCCCGTTCCTCGGCAGCCTGCAGCAAATTCCCGGAAGCACCCACCAGCGCAGCCAAGGCAGTTCTACGCCCCGATCGACCCCTTGCCAAATGCCTAATTCCACTCGTATTTGTGCGATCGGGTAATGTCCGCGCTTATTTTGTGGGACTAACTCGAACCGATCCTCTACCAAATGATACACTTCAACTTGCGCTTTTTTGACTTCATAAATGCCGTAAAAAGCAAGTCTAATTATCCGATCGTAAATCTAGAATTTGCCCTGGCGAGAAGTCCTATCTCTTTCTTCACTGCCATCGCCAGAAACAAATTCAAGTACAATCAGAGGCGGCATTAATTCCTGCCACATTACACAGGAGCGGCGAAGATTTCCGTCAAGAGTTGGCGGCACGTCGGACACGTAAAACCAATCAGGTGCTGCGGCTCCTCTTTCTGGCGGTTCCGGGGGCCGGGACACTCGCCAATAAATACCGGAATCTTGACCGATGCAGTATTGTCCGTCGGGATGAATTTGGTCTAAAATGGGTCGAATTGATGTTGTTAACAGGATGCTTTGAGAATGTTCTTGGAATTTTTTTACAAAAGTACCATTGGAGTCTGGTAATTGAGTGTGGTCGGGGAAATCTGTTGCTATAATTTCTGGTTTTTCGGCGACACTCATGTTGACCTCTTGAATGTTAAAAAATTATAGTTATAATTGGTGACTTAGAGATGAATAATGCTATTATGTCATTGGAAGTCTGCGGTTGCTATGTATAAAATTTTCATAAATATGAGTCAGTACAAGTTAATTATTTTTGACTTCGACGGCACTTTGGCAATTACTCACAAAGCTATTGTATTTTGCTTTACAAAAACTTTTGAAACTTTCAATATTACCCCGCCTGCTGCTGATACTATTATAGGTACGATCGGCATCAATTTACCAAATAGTTTTAAAATCCTCCATCCGGCGATCGAGGAAAGCGCAATTCCCGAATGGGTTGAAACTTACCGCTCTTATTATCGGACGGAAGGTGAAAAGCAGGTAGATTTATTTCCGGGGACAAAGCAAGTCTTGCAGTTGGCGCGCCAGTCGGGATTGAGCCTGGGAGTTTTCAGCAACAAACACGTTAGTTTTGTTAATTTATTATTAAAAAATTTTAAAATTCACAGTTTTTTTGATTTAATTTTAGGTGATAACGGACAAATAATTCTGAAACCAAATTCGGCTGTTTTTCACTCGATTATTAAACCGCTGTTCCCGGAATTGGATAACAGTCAAATTTTAATGATTGGCGATACAGCGATTGATTTGCTGTTTGCTAAAAATGCTGGGATAGATGTTTGTTGGGCGGCTTACGGATATGGCGATCGCGCTCAGTGTCTCGCCCTAGAACCGACTTTCGCGATCGACGATATTTCGGAACTTGCTGTGTTCGTTAAAAATTAATTTTTCATTATTTTTTTCAGAAGAGTTTGAATCATTTAAGTAAAAGACATTAACTAAGAAATATTTTAATATAGCCGGACGCTCTATTTTTTTGATTGAAGTGAAAAAATAAATCCCCGAACCTGTAAGCCACCCAAAGGCTGCCCAATAAACCATACCAAAGATAGAGTTATCGCGGTAACAGTTATTATAAATTAACAATTAGGATTCTTGAGAAGGTAGAAAGCAGAAAGCAAAAGGCAGAAAGAAAAAAACGAGGGAAGCCAGATTTTTTCTAGGTAAAATTTACAGCCAAAATTCTGCATAAGAGCCTTCTAACTTCTGCCTTCGGCAAACAGGAAATTCTGTTAAAATCTAGGGTGCGGCCAGTCGGGATAGACAATAAACTCAATTTATAGAAACTCATGCAGATCGATATAAGCATTCCTTCTGAAACGCTATCGCCGACTCGCACTGGCGGCAATCCACCGAATTTAATAGAAGAAGTATTTCGGCTGTACGATCGCGCCCTGGGAGCTACCAGCAACGGCATCTCGATCGCGGACGCTACCCGGCCGGACAAGCCCATAGTCTACTGCAACCAGGCTTTCGAGCGGATTACAGGCTACGATCGCAGCGAAATAATCGGGCACAACTGCCGCTTCCTGCAAGGCCCGGATACCGATCGCGCTGCCGTCGATCGAATCCGCGCGGCCCTGAAAGAACAACACGACTGCAAAGTAGTTCTGAAAAACTACCGCAAAGACGGCACCCCCTTCTGGAACGAACTCACCATCTCGCCCGTGCGCGACAGCAGCGGGATCGTCACCCACTTCATCGGCGTCCAATCTGATATCACCGATCGCTTCCAAGCAGAAGAAGCCCTCAAACAAGCCGAGGCAAAATACCGCAGCATCTTTGAAAACGCCACCGAAGGCATATTTCAAACCGCCCCAGACGGGTGCTACCTCAGCGCCAACCAGGCACTCGCCCGAATGTACGGCTACGATTCCCCGTCAGAACTGATCGCAAAATGTTCGGCAAAAAACCTTTACGCCGATCGCACCCGCCGCGCTTCCTTCATTGCCGAAATCAGCAAAAACGGTTCCCTGAAAGAGTTTGAATCCTGCGTCCACCGCAAAGACGGCAGCACTACCTGGATCTCGGAAAACGTGCGCGAAGTCCGCGGCGCAGGCGGCGAACTCCTTTACTACGAAGGAACCGTCGCCGAAATCGCCGCCCGCAAACAAGCCGAAGCAGCCCTGCGAAATCAAGAATACTGGCTGAAAACCGCGATCGACGCCGTGCCCGACGCGATCAACCTCACAGACAGCGAGGGGCGCTGGCTGATTGCCAACGACTGCGCCCTCAAACTTTTGGGCTGGGAAACCGCAGACTACCAGGGTAAAACTACTGCCGAACTCGCTGCCGCCGCCGATCCCAGAGTCAGAGAAATCCTGCTAAATTGGCAGGAAACCGACGAAACAACCTGGCAAGCAGGCACTCTCACCTCTAGCCGCCAAATTGTCCCCTTGCCCACAGGCGGCAGCAATTTGTTTGAAGTGCGGAAAGTGCCGCTGTTCAACCCCGACGGTTCGCGCAAAGGTTTGGCAGTCGCGGGGCGGGACATCACCCAGGAAGTGGAAGCGGATGCAGCTTTGCGAGACAGCGAACAGCGGTTTCGGGCAATTTTTGAACGCGCTGCGATCGGCATGGTAGTCGCTACCCTCGAAGGTATGGCGATCGCCACTAATCCGGCATTTCAAGCTATGCTGGGGCGATCGGAAGCTCAACTGCGGGGTGCGGGCCTGGACGAATGCACGCACCCGGAAGACGTACAAGCTTCGCGCGAGTTGCGCCAACAGTTGGCGGCGGGTTCGCGCGAAGCTTACCAAATCGAGAAGCGCTACCTCCGCCCAGACGGCAGCATCCGGTGGGGACGCCTCAGCGCATCTGCGCTCGACAGCAGTCAGGGAAAGCCGCAGTTTATTTTGCAAATGGTAGAGGATATTACCGATCGCAAACAAGCCGAGTCAGCTTTGTTGCAAAATGAGGCTAAATGGCGATCGCTGATTCTCAACAGTTCCGACATGATTACTATTCTCGACGCCAGCGGTCGCATTGTTTACGAAAGCCCTTCTGTAGAAACAGTTTTGGGCTACGAACCTGAGGAACTCGCCCGTCAAATTGCCGTCGATTTCATCCACCCAGACGACCTGCCCTCGCTGATGTCCGACGGCGAAAAAATGATCGCAAATCCAGGCGATCCGATCGCCCTAGAAGGTCGGTTCCGGCGCGCTGACGGTTCTTGGTGTTTTCTCGAAGGCGTCGGCATCAACTTGCTAGCAGACCCCGCTGTGAGCGGAATTGTAATCAACTCCCGCGACATGACGGCGCGCAGGCAAGCAGAGTACCGCCTCAGCAAAATTAACGAGTGCTTTTTGGGATTCACCACCGACGCCAGTGACAACATCCAGCGCCTGACATCCTTAGCCGGCGAGCTTTTGGGCGGAAGTTGCGCTATCTACAGCCGCCTCGGTGGCGGTCTGCTGCGCGCGATCGCGACTTGGCAACCGCCGCCGGACTACCCGCTGGTCGATCGCGCCGAGGGCCACATCTGCACCGACGTATGCAGCAAAGGAAGCGATCGGGCTGTGGCCATTCCTGACTTGCAGAACACGATCTACGGCAAAATCGATCCCGCTGTCATCCGCTACCAACTGCGAAGCTATCTGGGACAAGCAGTGCGGCTGGGCGACAATTACGTGGGTGCGCTGTGCGTTCTCTACACTGAGCCGATCGCGCCCACAGAAGCCGACTGCAAGCTGATCGGAATTATTGCCGGGGCGATCGGAGTTGAGGAAGAACGGGCCGCCGCCGCCGATCGCGATCGCCAAAAATCCCAAGAACTGCAAACAGCTTTGCACGAATTGCAGCAAACTCAAATGCAGTTAGTACAAACCGAAAAAATGTCTTCCCTCGGACAGGTGCTAGCAGGAATTGCCCACGAAATTAACAACCCAGTGGGCTTTGTCGCCGGCAACCTCTGCCATGTCCGAGACTACGTTCTCGACTTGTTAGAAATCGTGCAAGTGTATCAAGCAGAGTACCCAGATTCCCCTGCAAAAATTCAGCAACAAGCCGAGGATATAGACTTAGAATTTCTAGCAAAAGACCTGCCAAAATTGCTCAATTCGATGCAGATAGGATGCGAGCGAATTGTAGAAATTATTCAAACTCTGCGCAATTTCTCGCGGGCGGACGAAGCGAAAATCAAGACTGCCGACATTCACGAAGGTTTAGAAAGTACCTTGTTAATGTTGAACAGCCGGCTGAAAGCCAAGGCAAACTGGCAGGGCATTGAAGTGATTAAGAAATACGGAGAACTGCCGCAAATACAATGCCATCCCGGACTGTTAAATCAGGTTTTTATGAATCTATTGGCCAATGCGATCGACGCCTTGGAAGAAAGCAGCATCAAAGCAAAAAATACAGCCGATACTATCTTTCCTACAATTACGATTCAAACTGAAATGATTGATAACAATCGCATTTGTATTCGGATTAAAGACAACGGCTCGGGCATTCCCGAAGATCAGATCGTGCGTTTGTTTGACCCGTTTTTTACCACAAAACCAGTAGGCAAAGGCACCGGTTTGGGTTTATCAATTTCGCACCAAATTGTCGTTGAAAAACACAACGGCAAATTGCAGTGTCTCTCGGAACCTGGTAAAGGTACCGAATTTATCATCGAAATTCCAATTAAGTAGAAGGAATCAGGAAGGCACTAAACGGATGAACATGAATACACGGATTAATTATTGAGTGTGTGTCAATTCATGTCATGTCCGTTTGATTCGGACTTGTATGAGGTTAAATTGTGTAGGGCCGGGTTCGCCTATATTTTTGATAATTATCGACAAATTATATAAACCGGCCCCGCCCATACTTAGAAACCGGGTTTTTTACCTTGGGTGCGGGCTACAACGCAATATTTTTGTGAAAAAACCCGGTTTCTGGGTTCCCGTGCGTGGAATTAAAAGCTAAACTGCGTCCGCAAATTGCCCACAAAAATTGTCGGGTTGTTATCGAAATTATTGGCATTGGCGATCGCATAAAATGCCGGCACGATGGAAATATGGTCGGTGAGAGGCAAATAATAAGCTGCCTCAATGTCGTACTGCGTGCCGCCATTCCCTCCGCCAGAAACCAGAAACCTCCGACCGCCAGTAAAGTCAAAAGGTACTACAAATGACACAGTAAGCAAAGCTCCTTCTTTGAACAAATCGGGAAATGCAAGTCCTAACTGATAAGATTGATTTTTGATCGTGCCGTCGGGTCGGTTAGTCTTGGGAAATATATTGGTTTCGGCGTAGCCGTAGCGGCCGAAAAGACCAAAGCGGGGAGTGACTAACCAATCGAAATTGAAACTATAAGTATTCGCAGTCGCATTTCCCAGGCGGCCGCCGAAACCGTCATCTGCCACACCGGTCAACGGCATGCTGTTAGGAGATCCAATTAAGCCACCGATTTGCTGGATGTTGGAACGGCTGTACAGAAAGCGCAAATTAGCCCGATCGCTCGGACTGAATGTTAATTCTGCTGTAGTCGTATTCGTGCCGCCAAACAAGCCTTGAGACGGATTGGAAGCGGAATTAAACACGGAATTCGGCAAAAATTCCGCACTCTCGCCCAAATAGCCAAAACGCAGTTTCAATGCGCGGCCGATATCCCACAAAACCAAAGCACCGGCACCGCGTTTGGTAGCGCTTAACAAAGGGCTGTTGTTAGAATCAAAGCTGCTGACACCGTTCACGAAAAAGTTAAACCTATTGTTGTCAAAGTAGCGGTAGAAATTAATCCTCGGCCCGACTACTACTTGCAAGCTGTTGCTAAGCGGGAACCGATAGGAAAGTTCCCTCAGGACAACTTCATTGGGATTTACTCCCGCAGTTTGATCGAGAAAAGGAGTGCCGAATGTATTGAAAAAACCCACCGAAGTAAACTGGTTGGCTGGGGAATTGCCGTTACCTACAGCTAGCTGTGTAATCAATTCGTCTTTCCCTGTAAAGGAAGTAGTGAGAGTCAACCAAACTAACTGGCTGAAAGTGATTTCTGGGTCGTCCACTTTCTGCACAATTGGTCGGTTGGTGACAGGATCGCGTCCGGCTACTCGATCGAGCGGAGCAGCATTTCCATTTATTGCTTCAACTCGGACTCGCTTGCCCGCAAAAGCTCCACTCAGGTTAAACCAAGCAAATCCGTTGAGTTTAGTAGTAGTTGAAAATTGGTTGGCTTCCAATTCAGCCGTTCGAGCTTCTAAAGCATCTACTCTACCGCGCAATGTAGCTAATTCTGCCGCAAATTCTTCTTGCAATCTTTGCAACGCAAGTAAATCTTCTCGCTTGACTAAATTACCAGTAGAACCGCCAAGTTGTTTGGTAATTTGATCCAAACAAGCGTTTAATCCGGCGGCGAATTCGTAGCGAGTCATTGCCCGATTGCCTCGGAATGTGCCGTCTGGATATCCTGCAATACAGCCGTATCTTTCTACTAGGGATTGCAAGGCTTGAAAAGCCCAATCTGTAGGCCGCACGTCGGACAGTTGGGAAACAGAGGTGACTTGTGCTGCGTCTTCTTGTATGCTGAGGTCATCAGCGGTGCCAGTCTCGCTGCTAATATCGGCAACTTTGCTGGCTTCAGCAACGTTTTGAGACTGAGGAGAGTTGGCAATTTCTAACTCCTGGGGGGGCAATTCGCGAATTGCCCCCGTTATTTGTGGGGCTGTTGCTGCGAGATCCTCTGTTGCTTTATCTTGTTTGGGTAAAGGGCGATCGACTGTTACTGTATTACGTTGGGGTAAAGCTCGATCCACCCATGCTGCATCAGTTTCGGGTAAAGCGCGATCGACTCTGGCTGTATCTGTTTCGGGTAAAGCACGATCCACCCATGCTGTATCTGTTTCGGGTAAAGCGCGATCGACTGTGGCTGCATCTGTTTCGGGTAAAGCACGGTTCACCCATGCTGTATCAGTTTCGGTTAAAGCGCGATCGACTGCTGAGTTAGTCTCTGCGGTTATCGCCGCTAACTGCGGTATCTCAATCTTACCTGCTGGCAGCGCTGCGTCTGGGGTAGCCGCAGGAACGGCACTACCTTCTAGCGCAACTTCTGGAGTTGAGGTATCCTGAATTTGAGCTGTTGCTGCGATCGGCTCCAAAGGCACCGCTACACCAGAAATCAGGAAAGACAGCCAAAAAGCTTTAACGGAGGTTGAATTATTCACAAAAACACTCACACCACTTGTTGAAAATTAAAGTGGGCCAATCTTAAACGATCAGCTTGCTTATAAATGTATTTTGTTTAACAAAATCTTATAAATAGTTAAAATTATGTTAGGAATCGATCGCTTCCTAATCACTAATCACGGATGACTACTGACTAATTCCCAAAATGAAGTTTTTATTAGTTACAGATTTAGACCACACGCTAGTGGGAGATGACGAAGCAACTCAAGTTTTAAATCAGCGCTTGCACTCAAAGCGATCGCAAATTTGTTTGGTTTACTCTACCGGGCGTTCTCATGCTTCAACTTGCGAATTAATTGCCCAAAAGCAACTGCTAGAACCTGACTATTTGATTGCAGGTGTAGGCAGCGAAATTTACCAAAACGGAGCCCTCGACTTAGATTGGGCGGAATATCTTTCTCAAGACTGGGATAAAATGGCGATCGCCTCTTTAGCTAAGCAGTTTTCCCAGCTTAAATCCCAATCTTTAAAAGAACAAAATCCTTGGAAAATCAGTTATTGTCTGGAACCAACAGCCGAAAACAGCTCGACTCTCCAGGAATTGCAGCAAAAATTAACTCAATCGAGACTGGCAGCTCAAATCATTTTTAGCAGCAATCGCGATGTGGATATTTTACCGCATACTAGCAATAAAGGCAATGCCCTTACTTATTTACAAAAGCGCCTGCAAATTCCATCGGAGGCAACATTAGTTTGCGGTGATTCTGGCAATGACATCAGTATGTTTGAACAGGATGTCCGGGGAGTAATCGTAGCCAATGCTCTGTCAGAACTCTTAGATTGGCATCGCGAATACGGCACTGAAAATCATTATTTAGCAGGTTCTGATTGCGCTTGGGGAATCATGGAAGGAATGGCATATTTTTGGGAATTTTGATTGCTTAAAATCCGGTTTGGTTTGTAGTGAGGACTAAAGCCCTCATAAAAATTAAAGGACTGAAGTCGTCCCTACAAACGCACCCCAAGCACCCCAAGTCCCGCAAACCCTTAAAATCTGTTCAGCAATCTCAACCGCATACCGATCGAACCTGCGAGTTACGATACCATCAGCGTGTACTGCTTTATACTACCTAATCGAACTTAACTTTAGTTACCTAAAGCCAGTTGAAGTTTATTTCCTAGGCTTTTGGGTAGTCTGCTATCCCAAGATAAGCCGGCGATCCCCCGATCGCCAAAGGTTATATAGTTAAGTTTAGCGCCTCAACCTGAATTACTCTCTCTAAAAGAACTTATCTTTCTAGATGAAGAAGATGTAGGTTTAGTCAACTATTTGCCCATTTAGTTAAGCTCGCTCACACACCGCCAGATGGAACAAAATACTTTACCCATAGAGGTGATTCTCTCTCACCCCCGCCAATCCTTAGGCAGCATTCGGCTGGATTGGACGCCACAACCGGGGAACTATCTAGATTTAGAGGGACAAACCTACGCTGTTTTGGAACGCCACCACCGCTATCAACTCAAATCCGGCCGCTACCGATTGCAAAAAATTGCCCTCTACGTGCAGTCTGCTACACCGCCGAGGGAAAGAACTTTTGTAAGCGGCATCTGGGTTATCGGAGATGCTAGCTGCCGCTTTAATGCTCGATCGGAAATTCTGCGCTGTGCTGTCAATCCCAATGGCCCGTGCGATCGCTGCTGCGATTACGAAAAGTCTTGAACCATCGAGCCAGTACACAATTCCAGCTTCCCAACCGAGAGTGCCTAGGATCTGGGCGTCTCCCTCATTTACGACAAACTATCAAAACCAACCAGCAACTCTGGAACCGAATTTAAGTTCTTCAGGAAGGCCGTAATCTATCTTCTGATAGCTGTGCAGCACGTCGCGAATGCCAGTATGAATCAAATTTTCTATGTGCAGCAACTGCTCTGAAGAACAGCGAACCTGGAGTGTTTGGTTTGACACAGACTCGCCGGAGTCGATCGCAGTATATCTATTAGGAATTCTGCTGAGCACGTAAGCAATTAAATCCTGTCGCAAGCCAGATGCCGAAAAAGCTTGTTGGTAGGGATGCGTCGGATAAGACTCCAAGATAATTTCTACTTCCTCTGTGACTACCGCCAAGGTAATATTGACAAGATTTTTCTGCATTTTTACCGTCCCCAAACACTCGTTAACTAATATTTTTGTTGCCGATATCGAGATAATCGTGTGATTTCTGCTGAATCTTAGCGGGCTAATACCGCACATTGTCCTTCGGGACTCACCAGCTCTATCTCGGAACTTACCTCTTCTATAACCCGCAAGACGTAGCAGGGAATCTTGTCCGATAAAATAGCACTTGCCACCGTACCCGTATGAATTTCTAAGACGGCTTCTGATGCAGCTTCAAACATCAGTCGCTGTCCCGGAAACACCACTCTTTCAAAGTGCCAATTAGGAATATTCCCAATCCGCAGCACCTGAACTAGGTTGCTAACATTTGCGTAATAGCACAGAATCTGGTTGTTACCTTTAGAAGGTAGCTGATATGACATTGGAAAAATCTCCACACTCTTTCAACAACTTACTGAGACTTGGCTTTGCCTGTTAGTGGCAATTGCGAGTTGGGCTCTCGACCAAACGACCGACTTATTTTTGGGGTGTTATTCGAGAGCGCAAATCACATCTTCAGTTATTAAATTTTTTTACCATTGAGTCTCCTGCCCCCACTTAGAGGACTGGTGCAGAAACCGGGTTTTTTTCGGTTAAAAAACCCGGTTTTTGTAGTATGCAGGGCCTAACTCCTGACTTATTCAGGCTGGTTGTACTGTAGCACCAGTTAATCGAAAGTACCGTCACTGACCCGAACTCTCCTGCAACAGGTTCGTTCTTAGGCAGCGGAATGGTGCTGAGATTGCGATCGACCTTCATATCTAGAGCTTGGAGTAAACTTTATCTAAAAAATATGAGGAAATTATGAAGACAATCATCTTTTTTGATAAATATACTTTTGCCGAAGCAGGGATTACAAGACTTAGGTAAAAACCGGGTTTTTTACCAAAAAAATTCGCTACATCTGTGATTTCGCGTTAAAAAAATCGGTTTCTGCCTGCTAATAGAAGAGTTACGCAGGCAGAAACCGGGTTTTTTACCAAAAAAATTCGCTACATCTGTGATTTCGCGTTAAAAAAACCCGTTCTTGAGGCAAGTCTGCCTAACTTCTGGAGGAGTTATTCTGCCTGTAAATACGCTGATAGCCCATCGGCTTTGCTGGTAACAAAAAAAACCGACTCCGTGAGCTCGTCTCTGCAACTTCTAGGGAATCAGAGTTGAAAGCAATACCAATTTCTAAAAATAAGGCTACAAATAGATTGTCTGCGAGCATCTGTAGGGACAAGGAAATGCCTTGTCTTTAGAGAGAGATATGCGACTTTTAATAATTCATATACAATTGAAAATTGTAGCAAGATATTTTGGAATTGGTATAACAAATGACGCGATCGCATTTTCTCCGAGTTTAAGACAACGGTTCCCAACCGAGAATTTCCGCAACTTGCTGTGCCAAACTCAAAGGATCGAAAGGCTTGGGAATCACCCCCGCTACCCCCAAATCAGCAAATTCGTTCAAATCCATCGCCTGCACCTTAGCAGTCAGGAAAATCACCGGGATCTCCCGAGTAGCCGCATTGTTTTGCAGCAAACCAAACAGAGCAACTCCGTCCATATCCGGCATCATCACATCTAGCAGAATAGCGTCAGGGAGTTGAGTTTCAGCTAAAAGCCTTCCTTCGCTGCTGCTGAGCGCGCTCACTACCGTCCAGCCGCCTAAATGTTCCAGACACGCCTGAATCACGCTGCAGAGGTTTTTTTCATCATCGATTACCAAAATGCGCTTTGCTGACATAATTAAAACTCTAATTTTCAATTGATCGTGGTAAACCGAAAGAGGACTTCCGCAGGGTGCCTCATCAACCCGGTTTGTTAGTAGATATAGCAGAAAGAAGAAGCAAGACGGAAGAAGCAATCAGCAATAAAATTAACTGTTTCAGAAATTAAGAACGTCCTAATAATCTTGGCGGTTGCTATATTTTGCCGCTCACCTACTTAAACCGAGAACATAAAAATCGATATATAGGCCTCGCAAACTCATTCTCCCCGCGTGCGTTGCGAGGAACGTTAGCTTTCCCCATCTCCGATGAAAGCAATCTCAAAACTAAAAACTTTTTCCCCCTTCGCCTTCTAACTGTGCAGGCACTGTGAAATAGAAACTGCTTCCTTCTGAGACAACGCTTTCGGCCCAAATTCTGCCGCCGTGCTGCTGCACGATGCTGCGACAGATAGCCAAACCCAAACCGGTACCTCCTTTTTGGCGGGAGTCAGAAGCATCGACCTGTTGAAACCGTCCAAAGATAGTTTCTAGTTTATCAGCAGGAATCCCCCGCCCTCGATCTTTGACTTCAAATAAAACCCGATCGCCCAAATCTTCAACCCTTAAACTTACTGTACTCTCCGGGGCAGAGAATTTAATCGCATTGCTCAACAAATTTACCAGCAGTTGAACGATCCTGTCCGGGTCAGCCCAAATTTTTGCCGTTTCGGGCAAAATCGACAAATTAACGTGATTCTCAGCAGCCACAGAAAGCACAGCTTCCGCAGACTTCCGCATCAAAACAGCGGCATCGCACCACTGCTTGACGAGGATAACCTGGCTCGCATCGAGCCGCTCTAAGTCTAGAATATCGTTGACCAAACGCACTAACCGTTCGGTATCGCTAGACGCAATTTCTAACATCTGTTTGGCGGTTTCCGGTTGATCTTTCAGTACGCCCGCTGCCAGCAAACCTAAAGAACCGCGAATTGAAGCAAGCGGCGTTCGCAGTTCGTGGCTGACAATGGAAATAAACTCATTTTTCATTTTTTCAATTGCCCGACTTTCTGTGATATCTGTGACTGTGCCGACGTGACCGATTAGTTGAGTTCTGTCGGAAAAAATCGGAGCAGTTTTAAGCCGGCAAAACCGGATTGTTCCGTCTCGCTGGATGTGGCGGAATTCGCAGGAAAATTCCCCATCAAGCGATTGTGATTCCGACCACTTAGACAGAATTAGTTTGATGTCTTCGGGGTGAATAAACCGCATCCAGCGGTTTCCTAAAGCTGCTGCCGGTGCGAAGCCGCCAATTGCTTGACAGCGGGGATTTGTATAGGTACATTTCCCCTCAGGATCGATTTTAAAAATCCCGACGGGCGAACTTTCGCTCAAAGAGCGAAACAAAGCTTCGCTTTCTCGGAGTTCTGCTTGAGAGCTTTCTAGTTCTCGGGTTCGCTGCAAAACTCGCATTTCTAACTGTTCGTTGAGCTGTTGGAGGGCGGCTTCAGCTTGTTTGCGCTCAGTAATATCGCGGTGTACCGATACCCAATGGGTAAACCCACCTGTTTCGTCAGCGATCGGCACAATGCTCATTTCTATCCAAAATTCCGTCCCGTCTTTGCGATAATTGATCAAGTCAACCCGCATCGGCTGCCAGGTTTCCAAAGCTGTCCGAACTCGATCGAGACTGGCGCGGTCTGTTTTTTCTCCTTGCAAAAAGCGCGGGGTTTTGCCCAAAACTTCTTCTAACGTATAGCCAGTCATCCGCGTGAAAGCTGGGTTGACATAAAGAATTCGCGGGCCCGGTTCGTCAATCGGTTCAGCTTCCGTAATTAACACGGCGTCGTTAGTAGTGGTGACTGCTGATTCCAACAGGCGCAACTGTAATTCTCTAGCTTTGCGATCGGTAATTTCTGTAACTGTCCCCACCATCCGCACTGCATCGCCTGCTTCGTTGTAAAAAAACTTACCTTTCCCTTCAATCCAGTGAATGCTGCCGTCCGGCCAAACCACGCGGTATTCGTTACAGAAATCTCCTCGCTGGGCGATCGCCTGATCTATAGCATTCTGAATACTGTTTAAATCTTCTGGGTGAACGCAAGCTGCAAAACTTTGATAAGTTCCGCCAAAAGTTCCCGGGGTCAACCCATACAACTCTTCGTGTTCCCTCGACCAAATAATGCTATTTTTCTGCACGTCCCAGTCCCAAAATCCGATTTTGGTAGCCGACAAAGCTAAGCTGAGCTGCTGATTGGTTTTCCGCAACTCCATGCTAGTAATAGCAACTCGAAGTTCTCGGACTATTTCAATTTCGCACTGCTGCCAAGGCAAAGATTTTAACCTCACAGTTTCTTGCCACAACTCAAAGGAATTGCGAGGAGACATCTGCCTGCTGCCATCCGGCTTTAATTCAATTGACCACTCTGGTTCACCTGCCCAGTTGACAGTTTGAATTACTTCGGGACGGAACCACAAAATGTAATAATTTTGCATCTCGGACATGGCAAGTATCAGCAAACCGCTAGCCACTTCTTTAAACTTCTCGGAGGGCGGATACAGCTTTGAGAGAGAATCTGTATGAAAAATATCATTATTTTTTTTACTTTTTATCCAAGCAATTAAGTTTTCGATTGCTACCAATTCCGGGGTTTGGCCGATGGTTGTTAAATTTTCATTGGCACACACAACTGCACCGGTAGCGTCCACTAAGGTCAGCAATTCATCTCGGAATGTCAGCAAACCTTCTACAAAGCTGTTTTTTTGAGAAATTTCTTTAATAAATTTATGGCAATTTTGTTTTAAATAAATACCATATTCCCAGTTTTCGCTATCTTGTTTGTAGCTGAGTTCGAGATTCACAAACTTTGCTAGCATTTCGCAAGCCGTTCTTGTTTCGTAGTTGACATACTTTCGTGTTGGGTGGTGACAGGCGATCAATCCCCAGACTTTTTTATCTTTGATTAATGTCAGGGTCATGCTAGCGGCAACGTTCATATTTTTGAGATATTGAACGTGGCAAGGGGAAACTGCTCT
The DNA here is from genome assembly GCF_013179805.1 of Microcoleus asticus IPMA8. Classification (GTDB taxonomy): domain Bacteria; phylum Cyanobacteriota; class Cyanobacteriia; order Cyanobacteriales; family Microcoleaceae; genus Microcoleus; species Microcoleus asticus. Next base: position 17,838 of record NZ_SRRZ01000024.1, read on the forward strand.
CAACAAAGAGCCTCCCAGATCCACAGGGCGACCAGTCAGCGGATTGCAGTGAGGAATTAGTTCTACAGGCTGACAGTTAATATCGGGAATAAACCGAATTAAATTCATGTTGAACTGTTTTCTTGCCTGGGGGGGAATATCGGTAGCTGGATAGTGCAGTCCCAATAAAGGAGCCAAACTTTCTACTTTGTCTTCGGCGACAACTTCCCCCGCACCGGTGGCATCAAATTGATAGACTAGCGCTCGATCGAAACCGATCATCCTCCGCACTTGTTCAACTGCTGTCTGACACAGCACTTGCAGATTTGGTGTTTTGTGGATTTTGTCGATCGGCTCTTGGACTAAATGATAACCATTCAAAGAATCGCTAGCTTGTGGGGAAACAATCGGCTCTAGCTCAAAAATTAATGCTGAACTAGATTGATGGAGCGTCCCCTCAAAAACAGACTGGCGGTTTTTACTTTTGAATGATAATCTGATATTGTTAGATTGATGACTGTTTTCAGATAAAGCTTTTTCTATAGCCTCAATTTCCTCAGTCTCGACAAATTCATGTAAAAATTTGCCCAAAAGTTCTTCCGGGTAAATGCCGAGCACCTCAAAAATATTGTTGCTAACTTGCAAAATTTTCAACACAGGAGATTCCAGCACCAAAAGGATGCCATGAGGTTGAATCGAAGCCGGCGAGTAAATTAGTTCGTAGTCGCTATCATTGAGAGTGCCTGTGTCTGAGGGCAATATCCTTGCTTTCATATGATTAATACTTCTCTAAATTAGTCTATAGTTCTGGAGCAGCGGGCCAACATCCATCAACGGCACCGCGTCCGAATCGCACAACCAGAGAATCCCAATTCTTGGCTAAGGCTTCCTGATTCGTTTCGGACACGCATTATTGGATATTTCCTCCTAGTTATACCAGTTTAAAAAAAGAATACAACTGGAGGCAGGTGATCGAAACCAGAAGTTTCATCAGTCATTCCCAATCCTTCAGTTATTTAATTCTTTAATCTTTTAATCTAAAATGGTATTAGTGTTGTGCCTGAGCCAGTTTGTGCCTTAGTTGAGTCCGCTCCAAACGATTCAGGAGGCGGGCAATCAATTCCGGTTTCACGATCGGCTTGTTCACGTAGTCGTCAGCACCTGCGACAAACATTTGGCGCACTGTTTCCGACTCGGAATGAGCCGTCAAAAATAGCACGGGGAGCCTGCTCCAGCGCAAATCGTTGCGCACTGCCAAACACAGCTCGATACCGCTGTAACCGGGCATCTCAACATCTAAAATTAGCAAATCCGGACAAGTGGTTTCGAGTACCTCCCAGAACTTTTCGGGATCGTCCAATGTTGTTACTTGAAATCCCCAAGGTTGTAGAATCACTTGCAGTGCAGCCAATAGATGCACGTCATCGTCTACCACCATAACTTTAGCTTCAGCAGGACCGGTCTGGTCGAGAACTTGGGCGACTGCTTTGAGTATATCTGCTGGGGGGATAGATTTGTGTAAAAAGCCGGAAGCTCCCAAACGAGCAACTTCTATTCGATCGCTCAATTGATTGTGCTCGCTAAAAACTATCACGGGAATTTCGGGTTTTTCACTGCGGAGTTCGGCTAGGAAAGAAAGTCCGTTTTCCTCAGTTCTGGAAAATGTCAAATCCAGCAAAACCGCGTCGGGAGGCTGTTGAGAAATCGCACTTCTTGCCGCTTGCGGAGAGTTGGCGACTTCCATCTGGAAGCCGAAAGCGGATGCTACTATTTTCAGTTGATCGCTCCCAAAAGTATCATCATCAACAATCAGCATTCGGCGCTTTTGGGAAACCGCAGGAACCAAATCGCCTTCTGCTTCGGGCGACGGGCGATCGAATATCTGTTTGAGCTTATCCAGAAATCCCTCAATCTGCTGAGCCGTCTCCGGTTTTAAGATGTTTTCAGTTTTGAACAAATGTTCTATTTTGCGCGCAACTTCCGAACCTTTGGGCAGCCCTAAAGTTCCCAAAGAACCGACTAATTTGTGAGCTTGAGCCTGGGCTTCCTGGCGCAGTTCGCCCTCCAAGGTTCCGCTTTTCAGTTGAGCGATCGCGCGATCGAATATCGCCACCTTGTCTATAAAATTGGCTTTTAAATTTTCCCGCATTTTGGCAACCACATTCTGGACTTTGAGGTGGCGGTCGTCATTGTTTAATTCCTGGCTCGACCCGCTGGATTCAGCAGATAAAGTCTCTTGACTTTTAGCAGTTTCTGCCGTTTCCCGCGCAACTTTTTGGCTCTCAATATCCTCTTGCAGACTTTTGAGCCGATAGCCCAGTCCGTACACGGTTTCCACTAAATCTACAGTCATCCCGGCTGCTTTCAGCTTCTGCCGCAGCCCCTTGATGTGAGCGGTAACGGCTTCTTCCTGAGGAAATTCGCCGGCCGACCAAATGCGATCGAGGATGGCGCTGCGGCTGAAAATGCGGCGGGGATTTCTCAGGAAAAGTTCCAGCAAATTGTACTCTTTCGGAGTCAAGTGCAGCACTTTTTCGGCATAAATTACTTCTGTAGTGTCCGGGTTGACTTGCAGTTTTTCCCAGGTCAAATTTGTACTCGACAAAGTTGCCTTACCCCGGCGCAGCAAAGCGCGAATTCGAGCGATTAATTCTTCGAGATTAAAGGGTTTGACCACATAATCGTCTGCACCCGCCTCTAAACCTTGGACTCGATCGTTGCTGCTATCTAGTGCTGTTAGCAGTAAAATCGGCATTTGGCAGCCGGACGAGCGCAATTTCCGACACAAACTAATGCCGTCGAGTTTAGGAATCAGCACATCCAAAACAATCAGGTCGTAATCGTATGCCTGCACCAACTGCAAGGCTGTTTCACCGTCTGCTGCCGCATTCACATTGTAATTGTGAGAGTTCAGCGCTTGGGTAAGCAAACTGACTGTAATTGTGTCATCTTCTACCAGCAGAATTTTCATAAACGTAACCTGTTATTTGATCTGTTTTAGTGACTGAATTCTTAGCGAATTATGGGGATAGTTAAATAACCTTTTTCCGAGTTTATTTGAAATTTTCCCACCCTCAGTCTAACAAATAGTATTCTTGAATATAGTAAAAGGGTAAATTTTTCTTGGGACTTTTTTTACCTCTCCCAATGTTTCATCTGATTTTCCGGGGGACTTTATGGCTTTTTTGACTTCAGCGCCTGCTGAATTTTTTGAATCAGATATTGCGATGAATCTTGATGCTTAACTAAGTTTTCCAACTCCGAAACCGCGACTTCAGCGTTTTTTATCTCTTTAACTAAAGAATCAGCGGTAACACTTTGTCTGACTCCCAAAGGTTGTTTGATAGCGGTCTGTGAATTGAAATCTTTTTCCGCTATTAATTCCTCCAACTCTAACAGCGCCATTTCTGCGCGATCGATCTTGATGGTCACAGATTTAGCCACATTAGCACCCGCTCTTGCTGCCTGCGTGAGTTCATGAACGCGAAGTTTAAACCGGCTGGCAATTTGCTCCATTTGAGTCCCTAATTCAAAAGTTTTACTCGCCAGTCTGCCAATTTCCAGACTCACTTGGCTCAGACCGCTGGGCTGATTTCCCATTTGATTGGTAACTACAGCCACCTGCACTGCTAAATGCCTGACTTGTTCGATCGCCTCCCGGATGGTTCGGGAAGTGCGGTTAACCGTTTCTAAATCATTAGCTATTGCTTTGCCAACGCCCAAAATTTTCTCTGTATTGTTGCAAATAGAATTAGCACCTTGAAAAGTAGCTTGAAATGCTTGGCGACCTTCCGAGGAAATCAGTTTCGCAATTCTCACAAATCGCTGATTCATTTGAGCAATTTCTTCAGCTTGTTTTACCAGTGCCACTTCCTGGGAACTGGGAGTATTATTCGATTTTTCTGTTTGACGCTGTTGGGATTTTAAAAGCTCATTACATTCGTGGAATCTCGCCTGTTCTTGTTGAATAACCGCCAGATATTTGTGCCTTTCTACTCGGTATTTTTGAATAACTTTGTTAGCTTGCGCTAAAAGTTTCGACTGGGCAATTACCAGAGTCTGAACGTCCAAAATGCGGTAAGTCCGGTTTGCCATTACTACAACAATGGGTTCATAAATCAAGTCTTTGTGCCTGTTGAAAGACGCTTGCACCGCATCCTCTACTTTCCAGTTTTCCGAAAGCAGCAAAGGCGGAATTCTAATAAAATCTAACAAGCAGCGAATCGGTTGCTGCCCGTAAACTGCTAAGCGATCGGGAAGACTCATTTGCTCTCGAAACTTGACGCGAGAAATCATGCCCAATACCTGTGATTCGTGGGTAATAATGACTCCCGGCAAGTCTGGTTCTTGCTCGAATCTTTCAGCCACTACCTGTCCTGGAGTTGCAGCACTCACTTGAAAGTCGTGACAAGGCAGATGTCCGATAGTGAAATCGGGGGTGAGTTGAGTTGGATTGCTCATTTACCCGGATCGTGTTAAGTAGAAGTTAACAAATTATATATTGATATTATACTGGAATAAGATTTTTTAAAGTAGTCAAGAACCCACCACTCACCGGCATACCGATTTAGTGGGGGCTTGAAAGAGTCCTAGTTTACCAGTCTAAATCTTAACTGACAGGAGTTGTGGGCAAGTGTTGAAGTTCACACGCCCGGAATCTGTAGCTAGTTAAGATATCTGTAACGAAAGCATTAAACAGCCATTTGGGAGGCAGTGTGTTTGGCAAAGTACCGACCTACAACAAAGGCCCGTGCTAACTTGACCCCAGCAATGGGAGTGAAATTCCTTAGTTTCCATAAAAAACCCGGTTCACAAACACGACCAGAACCGATCGATTCTTCAGCCGTATCCGTGCCCCCCATTTCCTCCCACCGCTTTCGCGCTCTTACAGCTATAGTGGGGTAACTCGCGGCGAAGAAAGATGACAACTATAGGGAGAAATAAGGTTTCTGGCTCCTGGCTCTGACGAGAGCCCGCCTTCTGACTACTTTCATCTCAAGTCTCTTGGAGCGGCCGCGCCTGCTGCGCCCCTGGTTCCGTCCCCACAAAAGGGGCGTTCATATTTTGTTCTTTAAAACAACCGGGAAAATATCTAGATTGAAACCAAAAACCTTAAATCGGACTTTGCCGCTAGCAACCTTTGAGGCTGCTTACCAGTTGTTACAGCAAATGGCTGAACTTCCCGGGGCGATTTGGCTGGCCGACGATGCGATCGCTGATTATCAAAATCTGGAAAACTCGTCGGAAAGGTTTGCAGCAGTGGTATCAGATCATTTTAGCGGGCTGCTGCGGGGCAAGCTATTAGATGAGTTCGCAACAAACCGACGCCAACACAGCGAAAAAAATCTTACTTCGGAATTGAATGTGCAGTTGACTTTCGATCCCGGGGCGATCGCCAATTTCCTGTCTCCCCTCGCAAACAAACTCGCAGAAATAACGCCCGCACCCTCGCGGCAAATTGATATTCGCGCCCTCAAACAAGCAATTAAAAATATACAGCCAAACTCGGCATTTTTTCAAAGCGAATTCACCCTCAATTTGCTGGATATTCTCGGTTCAGATGCTAAAAAAAACTGTCACCAGCCCCTACACCACCAAACAGAAATAGAGCAAAATTCCGCGCCCAAAGTGATAGCTCCAGAAACGCTAAAGCTACAGATTGCCGAAGCCGTCAATCAATTACAAGTTGCCAATCCCTGCATTTCATTTTGTCAGCCAGTCGAAGATGCTTTGCAGCAGCAGCTCGAACAAGAGCGACTTTTGAACCAAGTGACAACTCAAATCCGCCAGAGTTTGGAATTGCCTGTAATTTTGTCAAAAGCAGTCGAGCGAGTGCGAGAGTTTTTGGAGGTCGATCGCCTGTTAATTTATCAATTTGAAAAAGTGCCAGCGCCGCAGAATGGTGAGTTAGCTAAAGGAATACCTGCAGCGGTTTCTGGGTCAGGCAAAATCAAAGAAAATTTAGGGTCTTACTTGTATTTAGGTCGCGTCACCTACGAAGCTTTAGCCAACGATACTATCTCGTCTGTACTCAATTTTAGTGAAAGCGCGCAGTGTTTTACGAATGGAGTCATTGACAGAGAAAAATATCGCAAAGGTTTGACTTTGTGCGTCGCGGATGTGGAAAAAACTTACTCTTCGCAGCCTTGTTTTTTAGAGTTGATGCGGCGGGCGAAGGTGCGCGCGAAGTTGCTAGTGCCGATCGTAGTTCAAGACGAATTGTGGGGGCTGCTAATTGCCCACCAGTGTACTTTTCGGGAGTGGGAAGAAAGCAAAAAAACATTTTTGCGGCAAATAGCAGAACATTTGGCGATCGCCATTTATCAAGCCGAACTTTATGCACAAGTCCAACAGCAAAAGCGCACCTCAGAACAGCGCGTAATAGAGCGCACGCGAGAACTGCGCGATGCACTGGTCGCCGCCCAGTCTGCCAGCCTCGCCAAGAGCGAATTTTTGGCAGCTATGAGTCACGAATTGCGGACTCCGCTCACCTGCGTCATCGGCATTTCAGACACCCTGCTGCGGTGGTCTTACGGCAAAGTTGGCAGCAAAGAAGTGCCGGTGCAAAAGCAGCGACAGTACCTGCAAACTATCCGGGACAGTGGCGACCACTTATTAGAATTAATTAACGATATTTTAGATTTATCGCAAGTAGAAGCCGGAAAAGCAGTATTAAAAATTAGTGAATTTTCTCTTTCTAAATTAGCTTCTCAGAGCCTGCACGCTCTCAAAGAAAAAGCTCTGGCTAAAGGCGTGGAACTGGTGCAAGAACAGCGGATAAAACAAGAGTGCGATCGTTTCACCGCTGACCCGCGCCGCTTGAGACAAATTCTCTTCAATCTTTTAGGAAATGCGATTAAATTTACTCCTGAAGGCGGGCGAGTCATCCTGCGAGTTTGGGTGACAGAAGATAAAAATCGAACGCCGGCAGTGCGGCAGCCCGGTACTGCACCTGCAGGCAGCACCGCTGTTTTTCAAATCAAAGATACCGGCATTGGAATTCCCGAACATCAGCGATCGCTTTTGTTTCAAAAATTCCAGCAGTTGGATTCCCCCTACCGCCGCGAATACGGTGGCACCGGTCTGGGATTGGCTTTAACTAAACAGTTGGTAGAGCTTCACGGCGGCGCGATCGAAGTCAACTCTACAGTTGATGTCGGCTCTACTTTTACCGTTTTTATACCCATCCAAACTCAAAGCAAAGATGAATCCACCAAATTCAAATATGAAAAATCGAATTCATCTTTACCGCTGCATTCTTCCTCCTTGCGGGGCAGCCTCGTGCTCGTCGAAGAAGATGAAGAAACTGCCATGCTGATTTGCGATATCCTGACAGTCGCAGGACTGCAAGTGGTGTGGATGATTGAAGGTTCGGCGGCAGTCGAACAAATTGAACTTTTGCAGCCGAATGCAGTGATTGTGGATATGCGTTTGCCTGGTATGAATGGCTGCGAAATAATTCACCAACTGCGCCAAAAACCCGCTACTGAAAATATCAAAATTCTGGCTTTAAGCGCTAATGAGATTCCCGCAGATGAGATATCTTTCGTGACGGGGGGAGCTAACGATTGTTTGGCTAAACCGATTCACCCTGAGCAATTGCTTGACAGAATTATTTCTTTAATGGCCGGGATTGGTAATGGATAATTGGAAATTGGGCGGAGCGAAGCGGAGGGATGGCGCATTTAATATAATTGAGTTTTTGAGGTAATTATAGGAAGACCTAATTTTGATGAATTAGAGGTTTATAAGTTGGCGGAAAGTTTGGCGAATGAGATTGGAGAGATTGTAAAAAAATGGGATTATTTCACAAAAAATACGATGGGTCAACAGATCGTTCGGTCTGCTGATAGTTTCTGTGCTAATATTGCTGAAGGAAGAGGTCGTTATAATGACCAAGATAATCGGCGTTTTGTAAAAATTGCGATCGGCTCTTTGTACCAAATAGTAAACTGGTTAAGATTAGCCTATGCTAGACAACTTATCACAAGCGAAGAAGTAAGCAAATTTAAACCAATTGTCGATAAATTACTACCAAAACTTAACGCTTATTTGATCTCAATAGGACAGAGGGAATAAATTACAAAAAAAGCCCGATGCCCGATGCCCGATGCCCAATTCCCCATTCCCAATTCGCCATGATTAATTGTCAAATTCCTACAGGATTAATTGTTTCTTGTCAAGCACCTGCTGATTCGCCGCTGCACGATCCGATCGTAATTGCGGCAATGGCTCGAACCGCCATCAATCGAGGTGCCTCGGGCGTGCGGATTGACACTCCGGCTCACATTGCGGCGGTGCGAAAACAGGTATCTGCTCCCATAATTGGGATTTGGAAGCAGCAATTGCCGGGATGCGAGATTTACATTACTCCTCGCTTTGAAGACGCGCGGGCGATCGCCGCTTGTGGAGCCGATATTATCGCCGTTGACGCTACTCTGAGAAACCGTCCTGCTGGCGGCGAAGACTTAAAGACATTAATCGCACAAATTCACAGCGAATTGGGTAAATTAGTGATGGCGGATGTAGATACAATAGAAGCTGCGATCGCGGCTGCCCAAGCTGGCGCAGATACTGTAGCAACTACTCTTTTTGGCTACACTCCCCAGACGGAAAATTTCTCGCCGCCGGGATTTGATTTGCTCGCGGAAATGGTAGAAAAGCTTAAGGTTCCGGTTATCTGCGAAGGCGGGATCGCTGGACCGGAAATGGCTAAAAAAGCATTAGATTTAGGAGCGGCGGCTGTGGTTGTCGGCGCAGATATCACTGGGATTGATATTAAGGTGACAGCCTATAAATCGGTGATTGAGAAGTAAGAAGGAAGTTCGGCAACGGATGTAACGGATAGAAGCAAGTTCGGCAACGGATTTAACGGATGTAACGGATAGAAGGAAGAAGGGAGAATAAATATTCGGCGATTGAAATCGCTTTTAGGCAAACGAAAGGCGCAAGGTAAGGGTGGGAAATATCGGGCGATTTCAATCGCCCTTTTTGTGGGGAAGTTGCTAAATCAGCGCGCCGTTGATAAAGCTGCTAACTACAGCCAAGGCGATCGCCCCCAGTACCGCGCTCCAAAGACCCATCCGCAAGCTAAATCCTTCAACTAACTTCGCAGCCGAGGCAAAAATAATCACGTTCATTACAAAAGCAAACGCACCGGAAAGCAATCCCAGCGTCAGTAGGTTCGGCACGAAAAAAACAGCTTTTAGAATTGGCAAAATTAAAACATTCAAAATTCCCAAAACCGCAGCGGAAATTACTGCTTTCGGTGTGCTGTCAATTTCTACGCCGATCGGCAGTTGAGAAATTAGCAGCAAGCTGCTGCCCGTCACCAGCCAAGCAATTAAAAAATCGATCGGTTCCACAGCGCCCCTACCTCCTTAACAGTTGAATTGTCAAAAAAACCTGATATTCAAGCTCTACCTTAATCAAAAAAACCTGTTGATACGTCTGCCAATCGGCAGAATTTATGTCTGTCACTAAAGAGTTAGAAGTTATCGTGGCTGTATCTTCCTCAAAATAATCCGGATGGGCACCTTATCAACCTGTTAGTTGAATAAAAAGAGCAGATTAATTAATATGGCTGGCGATTTTTCTTTTAACTCTCAAGTCCGATTCGACAAAAAAGGCTTAAACAATCCTGCACGGCAAGGCGGCCGATCGTTCCAAGCTGTGATTTTTATGCTGCTAGTCACTACCTTGGTGACGCTGCCGACATTTCGTCTAGTCGAACTGCAACTGGTACATGGAGCATACAACCGACAGCGCGCGGAAAATAACCGCATTCGCCCTGTGTCAGTCGCAGCGAATCGCGGTCAAATTTTAGACCGCAGCGGCAAAATATTTGCGGCCAGCCGCGTATCTCGATCGGTCTATGTGTGGCCAAAAGAGCGATCGGCCAAGGAGTGGCAAGAGATCGCAGCTACACTCGGTCCGATCGTCAAACTTCCCGCAGCCGAAATTGTCAAAAAAATCGATGGAGTTGGCTACAGATCGGCCCTGCCAGTGCGAATTAGTAAGGATATCGATGTCGGTACTTTCGTCGCTTTGGGAGAACAAAGTAATGCTTTGCGGGGAGTTGAAATTCGCGTAGAATCGAGCCGAGACAATCCCAACCAGCAATTAGCAGCTCATCTTTTGGGATACGTCGGCGAAGCTAGTTTAGATCAATTAAAAGCTAATCCTGCATATCCGATGGGGATGATCGTCGGTCAAATGGGAGTCGAAAAATTAGCCAATTCAACTTTAGAGGGCGTTTGGGGAAACCGTTTAATCGAGGTAAATGCTAAGGGCGAAGAAATCCAAGATTTAGGTGTAAAAGACCCTATTCCCGGCAAACCGGTGCAGCTAACTTTAGATTTAGATATGCAGAAAACTGCCGAAAAAGCTTTGGGCGATCGCCTGGGTGCAGTTGTGGCGATCGACGTGAAAACCGGAGCTCTTTTAACAATGGCTAGTTGGCCTACATTTGACCCCAATATTTTTACCCGCAAGGTGAGTCAAAAAGAATGGGATCGGCTGCAAGGGCCAGACAAACCATTTTTAAATCGGGCAGTTCAAGGCTATCCAGTCGGCAGCACTTTTAAGATTGTCACTTCTGTAGCCGGGATGGAGTCGGGCAAGTTTTCTCCTGACTCGACTTTGGTAAGTTCTGCTTCAATTAACATCGGCGGAATTTCCTTTAACGAACACGGCGCCGGTTACGGCGTTATCGGTTTCCGCGATGCTTTAGCCTACAGCAGCAATACGTTTTTCTATCAAGTAGGTATGACTGCAGGGCCGGAAGAAATGGCGAAATGGGCTAAAAAAATGGGCATTGGCGGTACTATTAATTTAGACCTTTTGGGGATAGACGGCGCCAATCACGGTCAAGTTCCGATACCAGCAGAGAAACAGAAAATGTATGGGGAAGATTGGTACGTTGGCGATACAGTAACAATGGCGATCGGTCAAGGTTTGGTACTTTGTACTCCCTTAGAATTGGCAGTGATGGTGTCAACTATTGCCAACGGTGGTTGGCGAGTGCAGCCGCATTTATTGGCTTCTCAAACCAATACGCCTGTTACTAAAAAAATTTCAACAGGTATTAAGCCTGCAACTTTAAACGTCATTAAACAAGGATTGATTGACGTGGTGAAAAAAGGTACAGGCCGCGCCATGAATGACGGTACTATTCCTTTAAGTGCAGGTAAGACTGGGACTGTGGAAATGCCCGGTCATCCTGACAATTCTATGTATGTGGGTTTTGCTCCTGCTGACAAACCGGAAGTTGCGATCGCAGTTATAGTTGAAGGTGGCGGATTTGGTGCTGTATCGGCTGCACCAATTGCTCAAGAGGTATTTAGAACCTATTTTCAAAAGCAAGGTTTTAAACCTACTAATAAGCCTCTCTAGTCCTTAGCTAATTGTTGACTGTTGACTGTTGACTGTTCAGATTTTGTCCCATACTTCGATCGCACTATCCCTGATCTCTTGGAAAAGTGCGATCGCTCAAAAGTTTTCCCCTACCAATCGTCTCACTTCCAAGGTCGATAAATTGATCATTTGCGCTACCTGTTCCAGACTCATTCCAGAATTTAAGAGTTGAGTTACGAGCGATCGCAATGTTGACTCCGCTGCCAGTCGTGCTTGCTCAGATTGTTGAAAGGCTGACTCCGCTGCTAGCCGTGCTTGTTGTTCAGCCAGTCGTGCTTGTTGCTCAGCTAGTCGTCCCAGGTTTTCTTCCTTGTGAGTCTTCAAAAACTCACCAGTTTGAGGAACTCTAAACCTCAATTCTCCTGCAATTATATGCAATTCGAGTTCCAGCACTTCACTGAACAACCACAGCGTATCGAAAGCGATATTGTTGGCTGCAATCGGCTCGTACTGATTGTTTATTAGACGTACTCCCTGTAAAATCGGATTTAGATAATCTCCCGACGGATCGTACTGAAAATATTCCCTAACTCCCAAAGCCCGATAAATTTCCGGTTTGGTTTCTTGGTCTTTCGTTTGAGTTGTTTCCGATGTAATTTCTAGTACAAAATCTGGAGTAATTCCCCCTTCTTCCCAAACTTTATAATTATCCCTTTTGCGGTTGGCAACTCCAAACACCACATAAACATCCGGGGCCACAACTGCGCCTGGTTGTTTCCTTCTTCATAATATATGAAAGAATTGGCTGAGACGTAAACATCAGAACGTTCTTGAAAGTAAAGCTTGACAGCTTCAACGCTATAAATCATGTAATCGCGCGTGATGTCGCTTTCAGCCATCGGCTCTCCGTCGCTGCTCGGATATTCAATTTCTACTGGTTCGACTTGAGTTAAAATTGTCATTTTTCAATTTTCCTCAAAGTTAATTAATTTAATGGTAGTATTCTGTCGGATTTGGGAAAAGTTCGATATCCTAAAAAAAATTAACAGCAGTATGGTGCGCAGTGCGCACCATACATAATTAGGTTTTGCGTCCTGGACTGTAAGGCTGGTCTGATGGTTTACAGATACAGACTATTGAAATTCTAATTAAATTCTAATTAATCCCTCTCTCTAAAATAATCATTTCCGAACCAACAACGGGACTTCTAGCTATTAACTTTCCTTCCCTATTGGCAATTTCTAGCTTGCTAAAATCGAGTGAATTAGCTTCCTTCCACATTTTAGTTGCTAGTTGATTTTGCTCGACTTCGCTTAGTTTGTACCAATCTTCAGCGACTTTTACAGTCAAAATGCTGCTAGAAAAATTAGCTTGAACAGACTCAACTAAACCGCCGCCAAGTCGATTCTTAATTTCAGTAACTTGAGTTTGAATAGCAGCAATCAGAGACTGTTCCGGCGTCAGCGGCGGCGGTGGGATCATTTCTACTGGTTGCGGTTTTTCCGGGGCCACTAAATCGGGCAACTTGCTTTTGAATTTAGTAGATATTGGCGCTGACGGTGCGATCGCCTCTGGGGATTTCGGCATTCCCGGCGCCACAAAATCGCCAAACGTTGGCGGCGACTGCTGCGCTGCTGGGAGAGGCACTTTTGCTAGTTTCTCCGGCGGTTTTGCCGAGAAACTGTTGAAAGTTAAACCCACTGCAACGATCAGAATTGCTGCTATGGCGGCGTTTAAAATTGGATCGGACAGCTTCTGGTTCGCAGATGGTGGCAGTAGCGATCGCACTAGCCGCACAATACTTTGCCAAAGTACACCGACTTTCTCTAAAAAACTCCCTTCCGGGCGTTGGGATACAGGCTTTTTCTCAACTTTTACAGCAACTTTTGGAGGCACGCTGTTAACTTCCGCAGCAACAGCCGGAGGAGTTGCTGTTGCTGAGTCAGAAGCGGTGGGCGCGATCGGCTTTTGCGCCTGCAAGGGGGGTTCTGCTGCTAATTTTTTCCCTTTTTTGCCCAAATTCCCAATCGAGGCAATCAAAGCATTGATTCTCTGATTTTTGGGAACAGCGCTGCTGGCATTTTGAGTTTTGCTACCAGTGGGGGCAGACTTTGCAGGCGAGTCAACCTCCGGTGTCGGAGATTGAGAGGGTTCTGGAATTGACTGGTTTAGTTGTTCTTCTGACATTTTCTCTGCCTTGGGGCGTTGCAAATATATCTAAAAGCGATAAATTTTTAGTTGAGCCATCTCAACCTTAATTTATCATTTCATTAGTTGTAACTGAATCAAAATGAGTATCAAACGCCGTCACTTTCTAATTTTAGGCAGTCTCAGCAGCTTAGGTTTTGCCGGAGTCTGGAAAATGTTTCAGCTTCGGACTTCCTGGGGTACAGACACCGATGCTGCTGTGGCTTCTAAGGTTGAGGCAGAAAGGACGATCGTCCCATTGCCGGCCTCACCGCCTATTTTACGCTTTATTTCGGTGGCCGACACCGGTACCGGCGCTGAAGGTCAGTATGCTGTGGCTGAGGCGATGGCGCAATATCACCGGGAAAACCCTTTTAATGTTGCTGTTCTCGCCGGCGACAATATCTACAATAACGGCGAAATTGAAAAAATTAATGCTGTTTTCGAGCGGCCTTATCAGCCGTTATTGCAGCAAAACGTAAAATTTTATGCTTGTCTGGGAAATCACGACATCCGCACTGCTAACGGCGACCCGCAAGTTAAATATGCGGGTTTTAATATGCAAGGTCGCTACTATACTTTTCGGCGCGATCCCGTACAGTTTTTTGCTTTAGATACCAATCACAATGCGGATTGGAAAAATCAGCTTGTTTGGCTGGAAAAAGAGTTGAGTCAGAGCACCGCACCTTGGAAAGTTGTGTTCGGCCACCATCCGATTTATTCCTCTGGGGTGTACGGAGTAAATCAACCTTTTATTAAGACTTTGACGCCTTTGTTTAAAAAGTACGGCGTGCAGCTTTATATCAACGGACACGAACACAGTTACGAACGCACTCGCTCGATTAACGGTACGACTTATTTAATTTGCGGTGCCGGCGGTGGCACTCGTGAGGTGGGGCGTTCTGAGTGGACGGAGTATTCTGCTAGCCGGCTGAGTTTTGCGACGTTTGATGTCTATAAAGACCGGATGTTTGTCAGTTCAATCGGTACTGACAAACGGGTTTTTGACAGGGGATCTATCGAAGTGCGATCGGCTTAATTCAGATTATATTCAGGAGCCAACAAAATGAATAGGGGTTTTAGAGCCAATAAAACTGGTTTTGTTTTAGAAACCACTGTAGAAGGTACGTTGAGAGGCCACGGATATATCGAAATATGTCCCCAGTTGCCGAAAAAGCGTAAGCGAGATTGGCTCTTAATCTCTACTGAAAATCCCAAGCGATATGCTAAACAGGTTTATATCGGGTCTAGCATCTATGAAACTGAAATAAATGTCGATTTCTATATTGTTGATTCCGGTTTGTTTCCTCTGGGTCTAATTGTTGAGTGCAAGTGGCAAGAAGACAAAGGTTCAGTAGACGAGAAGTATCCTTACCTCAATTTAAATATTAAAAATTGCTATCGGGTGCCAACTATTGTTATAGTGGGCGGTGACGGTATGAGGCAAGGTTCGATCGACTGGTTTAAAAAACAAGTTCCTGACAATAAAAATCTGTTGGGAGTGCACAAGCTCGAAGGTTTCATTACCTGGGCAAACAAACATCTGTAACAGGAATTACACAACTTGGCCGCCTGCGGGGCAACCACGTATTACTCCTATAAAATATTCTTATTTAGAGACTTTGCTTAAGTGTAACTTAAAATGAACATATTAATAATTCCTTGACTTTTCCGCGCTGGCAACTCTTAGAATTAATTCCCCTGGATGCTGATATTTCAATTAGTTGTGGGAAAGGTATTTTGGAAAAAGCGTGAGTATCGCTGTAGATTTTTTCGATGAAATCGCAGTTAGAATTAGACAGCATAACTTTGACGCCCCGTTCGGCAACTTCTGCAAAAACATCTCTCAGTTTAAGCTGTTCCGATTCTTTGAAATTATCCCGGCTGTAAGCCGTGAAGTTACTGGTGGCACTGATTGGATAATAAGGCGGGTCAAAATAAACAAAGTCTTCGCTGCTTGTAGCTAAATCTAAAATTTCATCGAATTTTCTGACTTGAATTTGAGCGGGCGCGAGTAAAGATGAGACCGATCGCAATAAATCTGCTTGACAAATGTTAGGATTTTTGTATCGACCTATCGGAACATTAAATTCACCTTTTGAGTTTTCTCTGTAGAGGCCGTTGTAACAAGTTTTATTTAGGTAAATCAGGCGTGCTGCTTTTTCTGTATCTTTTTTGTAGGATTGCGATCGCACCCAGTAATAATACTCTTTATTGTTCTTGCTGTGTTCGGACTGGTGATCGAACAAAAGCTCAATTAGCTCCTCAACTTTATCCCTGACACAGCAATAGGCATTAATCAACTCAGGATTAATATCTGTTAAAATAGCTTGCAAAGAAGGGTGCTGCTGTGCTAAGTAAAAGAATACAGCTCCGCCGCCCAAAAAAGGCTCGTAGTAAGTGGTGAAATTTTCAGGAAAATAAGGTTGATATTGTCCAATCAACCTACTTTTGCCTCCTGCCCATTTCAAAAAGGGACGCGGCAAGACTTCAGAAGGTGCGGAAGCAGACATTTATCTAGAAATAACGGCCCTATAATATTTATCACAACTAGAACTCAATAGAAATACTTCTGTAGTTGTCACCGGAGGTTGCGTGGCATTAAACAGACATCGCTCGATCGGCGAAAAGTTTTCGTTAGAATTATATATGTCAGCCTCGCCGGCAAAAATGCCCGATCGCCCGATCGGCAGATTTAGCTCCGGCTGTGCCAAAATTGTCTAACTCGCTCACAAGTGTTACCAGTCAAAGATCGAGCTGTGACACTTTACCCAACCAAGCTCATGCAAGATTTTATTAATAACGTCTCTCGCTACCCCCGCTTTTTCATTACGATATGTCTGGGAATTTTCTTTTTCCTGTTCGAGCGACTCAGACCCCTGCTCGATCGACCGACAACTGCGATCGCCCTGATTAGTTCGATCGTAGCGACTTTTGTGTTTCTAACTTTTACATTGCGCGCCATGTTAGGTCTGAGTTTGGTTTAAAGCCTGCGCTTGAGCGCAAACATCAACAGTAAATCAGACAAGCTAGAGCGCAGAGACGAGGCCGACAAAGGGCTCCGGGAAGTTGCGAATTTTTAATTTTCAGTTAAAACACCAACTCCGGAAGTAACTGCCAACTTTTGCAGGCGATCGCCCACTTGACAAGAGTCGCTGCGATAGATTGGAAGAGGAAAAAAATTGCGCTAGTTAGGCCAGTGCTCCTCAACCTTGGAGCAGGCAAACATTACCGAAGTGCAGCACAAGCGTTTGGGGCTATCAACATTCACTGGGGAAATACTGCACCTCTGTTTCCTCCGTGTCCCACTTAATCCTTAGGAAGCGGCATCCCCCGCCCCGCTTTCCTCTCCCGTTAACCTGACGGTATCACGAGAGTTTCCAGCGGACAAGACAGATGAAGTTTGAACATATCTATCAATTTTTTCAAGACCCCCCTCCTGTTTATCTAAACAAGGAACTAGCAGTGTGCTACATTCTCTCCGTGTTATTGCGGGGAGATTCCTACGGTACAGAACTCATCGGACAACTAGAGAGGGAATTCCCCATCTACCGACTTTCTGATACCGTGCTCTACAGCGCTCTGAAATTCCTCGAAGATGAAGCTGTAATCACCGGTTACTGGAAAAAAGTAGAAGGACGCGGCCGCCCCCGCCGGATGTATCAAATCCTTCCTGAGTGGCGGCACCAAGCTCAAGACCTGGCTCGTCTTTGGCACGAGTACATCGGTCAGGGAAACGGCGCGTCAGGGCGTCGCTCCCACGCATTAGAAACTGGTCAGACGGGTTAACCGAGTTTGAATCGGATGCCTAAACCCTTGAGATGCTGGCGCTAGCAAAGCGATTTGCCCGATTGCCTTCGCTTTGCTCGATCGCCGCACAGCCATTAAAGCATCTACACTGCGTCAGGACTTACGCATGGTCACTTGAGAATTAGCGACGAGGTAGAGATATAAGAATTTGGTGATGAGGAGAAAAATGCCTTGCTACAAAGCTTTCTGCGAATTTTGGTAAAAAAGTGTCTGCGTAAGTCCTCGATCGCTTTCGTATGTAAATTTCTGTAAAGTAATAGTAGATAATTTCAATTACACAAACTTCTACCGATGGATACTGCTGTTCTTCCTTCAACATTTGTGCTAACGCTGCTGCTGGCGGTTGGCTTGTTTTTCTTCATCAAGGCCTCGGTCAAAGATAGAATCGAACAAGTCAAGCTTGCTTCCGAGAGCGCCCAAGAGTCACTGTTAACCCAGCTACAAGAGTATTTTGCTTCTAGGGCTTACCGAGTTGCAGCCGTCGATGCCCCCAACTATAAAGTCACGTTTGAGGGTTTTGTCAGGCCGAGTTGGTTTCTAGCTATTTTTTTAACTCTGCTGAGTGCAGGCGGCGCTCTGTGCTTGGGACTGGTTTTGGGAATGCTAGTTCCCCAGCAGGGTCAAATTTTCCTAGCTTTGGTACTGCTGTCCCCGCTGGCGGGGGTATTTTACTGGAAAAAAGCTGGACGCTCTGAGCAAGTCTCGCTCAAACTCGAATCTGTTGCTGAGTCGGGAAGCCAAACCAAGAGCTTTGTTACTGTCAGAGCTCACCGCGATGAACTAGCAGCTATGCAAAAAGCTTTAGACTTGAAACCGCTCGATTAAAAGTTTGGCGCGGAACATTTTTTGATATGCTAGATGCCGTACTTAGACTTCGAGCTGAAAAACCGATTACTTAATAGCGGCTCTTTCGTTGGCTGTTTGTTCGATCGACAAAACAGTCAAAAAAAAACCATTATCGTGAAAGTGCCAATTGTGGCGATCGCCCTCTGCAGCGATCGACCCTGTTGCGATGGATCCTTATACCCAAATTCCTAAGGACTTTTCGCATAAATTTCAGTTGGCACTCTCCAGACAATGAGAACTCTCGCGCTTTTGTTAAAAGAGTTAGAAAAACATTGCTGTCAATGTTTTGAGCTAAACATTTCGATCTAAGCGCGGCTGGCTGACACCACAGGAATTTTTTCTGTGGTAGCTTCCAACATCACCTTTAAGCTGGGGAACAAGAAATGATTCTCTTCTACGTATTGGGCTCCAAATAAACCTTTTTCAGCCCAGAAGTATCTGTCAGTGGTATGCTCGTTACGCTTGACTAACAGCAAAGCTGGGGGAGCAATGCCTTCGGCATGGATGAACTTGCGAGCCGCTGTTACGGGTTTATCTTCGCCGCTCTCGATGCTATATTGAGGCACACACTCTAAAATTCTGCGTCCTTCTTGTCGGCGGCGACTCTTGCGTTTGCGTCTCCTGGCCAATTTCTTTACCTCCTCTGTGAGCAGACAGTATGAGCAGACAGGTTGTAATGATAGCTACCAAATCCGAGGTCAGTATATCCGTTCTCGCTCAAAACTTCAACTGTTTTTAATATATCGACATAATCTTAACATTCGTGCCGATCGACAAAAGTGTAGCGGTTGTGGTATTGTGGGCCGCAAGTTCCGGCAAAAGCAAAGCTTTGGGAATTGTGGAAGCCCGCCGGACGGGGATGCGGGGCAATTTTGGTTCATGAAAGCCCAAGGCCTTCCACATAGCTGCCTTATATCAAAGCAAAGACACCTGAAATTTAGAAGTCTCCGATCAGTAATCGGCAGCCGATCATTTGTAATTTACTGAGAATTCCGTTAGATATCTTAATGTGGCGCTCATGTTAATGCCAGCCAGTTCAGAATTTGTCAAGCTTTGCCGATCGCAGGTGGCGATCGCCGTCAGTTTGGGCGCGACATTCAGCGCGGTATACCTGACACAAGAGCTGGTAGAAGGCAGTGAGGCAAAGTTGGTGCCGATCGCGTTTTACCCAGAAACCTCAGTTGAATCGGAAGAAAATCAGGGATTGAGGCTGCAATCTTCCGAAACTTCGACAGTGAAACCCGTGCCGCGGCTGCTGGCGCCGCCAGTTTTTCCTGTGGAAAAATCAACGGTGGGGGCGATCGCACCAGAACCGCTTCCGGGTAATGAGCGCAGTTCCCATCAGTGCCAAGGCCCGGAGAATTTGTGGCAGCAGCGGATGCAAATAGTGACACCTCTGATACACGAGGGAACTGTAATGGGACTCCTGGTGTGCGGTCGGCAAGACAGGCCTTGGAACGAGCGAGAGGAGGCTCAGATGCAACAAATTTCCCGCACCTTAGCCCTAGCCTGCATTTTAGACCAGCGATCGCAGTGGATGCAGCAGGAATTGGGTTCGGCTCGGCAAATTCAAGCTCAGGTTTACGACACGATGCACAATTTACTGCACCAGTTCAAAAGTCCGCTGACAGCGTTGCGAACTTTTGGCAAGCTGTTAGCGCGGCGGCTGGTACCGGAAGACAAAAACCGCAATGTGGCTTTTAGTATTGTCCGAGAGAGCGAGCGCCTACAAGAGTTGCTGGGCCAGTTCGATCGAACCGTTGACACGGGCGAAGCACATCTAAAACTGCCATCGGGCACTTTAGAAAAAGCAATGTCCAATGTCGAATCAATCCGGCATTCTCCTTTGTCGCTGTCACCTGCTGTCAATTTGCAGGAATCCTGTTTTGTGGCAGAAGTCTTAAAACCGCTGTTAATTTCCGCCGAGGCGATCGCATCTGAAAGGCATCTGAAATTGCTAGCCGACATTCCGGCGGATTTGCCACCAGTCTCAGCGAACGATCGAGCTTTGCGCGAAGTTTTGAGCAATTTAATTGACAATGCTTTGAAATATACCCCGGTCGGCTGCCAAATTTATATTAAAGTAAGGTACACAGCAGCGGAGGGCGATCGGGCAGGATACAGCCAATTGCCTGCGATAGCAGTTGCAGTCAGCGACACAGGTTCTGGCATTCCTCCCCAGGATTTAGAACATTTATTTGAGCGGCACTACCGAGGAGAAAAAGCGCAGACTGAAATTCCCGGCACAGGATTAGGTTTGGCGATCGCCCGCGATTTAGTCCGCCAAATGCAAGGAGAAATAGAAGTATTTTCCCCAGTCAATCCTGAATGGCTGCCATCTGCGGCAGCTCCTTTATTATATCCAACAGATCGCGGCACTACATTTGTGGTTTGGCTGCCGGTGAATAAGTAACGAACCCCCATTGCTTGGAGATATTATTTATGAAGCATCTGCCTTTATTCAATCAAATTCCCAGCTTGTCAAATTCTTTAAAAGCTTTCCAAAAACACTTTTTTAGCGTACCCTTCTTAGTTGCTTTAAACACTCTGACTGTCCTGATTTTGGGCGGGCTGAGCGTATACGCCAAACTCAACAACCAGGGAGACGGAGTTGAACGCCTGTTTAGCGATCCTTTTAATTTCTGGTTCCCTTACGAAGGCATTCTAACCGGAGTTTCCGAAGTCCTCGCGTGCATACCAGTAGCAATTTGTGCATTTACTTTCGGAGTGTTGCGCCAGAAAAATCCGCGCAGTCGAGCGGCGATATTCTTATTTTTTAGTGCTTTACTGCTGGGAGTCTTTTACGTGGATGACAGGTTTCGGATGACTTTGATTCTTTCTGAGTTTGGAATCTCTAAAAAATTAATTTATTTATGTTATGGTAGTGCTGTTTTCCTTTACGGAGCTAAGTTTTGGCGATACATCAAAACCACTCCTTACCTGCCATTAGTCGCAGCATTTCTATTGTTTGCTATCTCCAGGTTTGAGGATATTTTAAAGTTGCCAAACCAAGGAGTACACGCGATGTTAGAAGATGGCACTAAATTATTAGCTCTTGTGAATTTAGCCCTGTATTTTTGGCACGTATGTCATCAAGAAGTTTGGCGACATTTGCAGCAGAGGGAAGAGCGTTGAGCGCGTCGATGATATTACAACAAAAAAAGGCGTTGGTGAATTAGGGTACCACTAAGCAATGTCGGCGACCGCATCGAACCCAAATAGTTTCTTTAATTTTGATATGGAATTGGAATATCTGCAAATTTAAGATAGTGAATTAATAATCGAAGGGAATGTCTGAGCAACTTGCTGCGTGATGCCAGAATAACAAAAAGTTTTTCGTTTCAAACAAGGTAAATAATATCTTAATCTTGTATTTTCGCCCTCAACTCTTGTCCTATAGGTTTTGCGGTGGGATTTGAGCTTCATCGGCAATAAAACTAGGATAAACTTTCCAGGCATCGGTCACAAGAAAAGAGCATTTCTATTTATTAACAATAGTACCAATTGGTTCAAAGTTTAGCCACTATGAGCGCCTAATACCTATCCTAAAATACCTGGTTGAAAGTGGTCTACTACTGTTCATAACCAGATAAAACATTTTTTAGCCGACAAATGTTTATCATTCATTCCATTCACCTACTTGTGGATTTGTCTCTGTGTGCTAAAAATATGGGAAGAGTTTTCCTACTTGTTTGAGCCAATTAATTATTGTTGTATGAGGCACCTTTTTGACTCTCTCAATTGCTTAATAATCCCTACCATTGGTCTACATTTGAGACATTAACATTTAACATTTTCAGAGTAACCTTTATGAGGTTGAGAGCAATCTATAAATTGTCTGCCACAACCGACACAAATATAATTTTGTTTACCTTTTTTATGACCATTTTTATTAACATGAGTTGACTGATATTCAGGATATTGCATAAGCTCTACGTTTTGTGAAGTGTTATTTTGTGGCGATCGCACTATAACTTTATCATACGCTAATTCAGCAACGCCCTAATTGATGTATCATCGGGTTCATAGGCTTTAACTATTTTTTTACGAAACTCGATCGAATAAAGTTTCATTTTTTCCGCTGATCTACTGAATGCAGTGTGCTATTTATACATGGAATCTGCTGTATTTTACGGCACAGTTGGTAATGCCTCGGAAGAGATTGTTAAAAAATATATTGAAAACCAACACAATTAAGTTAGAAGAATGTGGCTAAAGCCGCAGCGCCTATCCCAACCCCTAAAGGGGTGGTGGGCGTGCTGCGCGAAAAAAGTCTGTCAGAATTCAGATTAATTAGCAATTAGCAATTACCCTGTTTTCATGCAACGGAAAAGCGCTATACGATCAATTCAACCAGATGAGTTCTCTAAGGCATAACTACGGCGACATTGGTTGCTATACAGATAGTAGGCATCTCAATAATAAACTGCGTTCCGTGCTCAGGCGTAGAAAAACACTGCAATTGACCGCAGTGTTTTTCTAGCAGAATTTTTTTGCTGATTGACAATCCCATCCCTGTACCTTTTCCGATTGGCTTAGTAGTAAAAAAGGGAGTGAAAAGTTTTAAACGAACTTTCTCAGTCATGCCAACACCATTATCAGCAATTGTTACCCGAATGCCTGAACCAGAGTTAATGTTGTCCCCATCATGCGAATTGCCCGGTACAACTTCAGTACGAATCAAAATTTCGGGATGGAAAACTGCACCATCTTCTCTACTTACCCGCTCTTCTAAAGCATCTATAGCATTCGCTAAAAGGTTCATAAACACCTGATTGAGCTGACCTGCATAACACTTCACAAGCGGCAATGGACCATAGTCTTTAACGACATCAATAGCAGGGCGATCTGACCTAGCTTTTAGTCGGTGCTGTAAGATCATCAAACTGCTATTAATCCCTTCGTGGATATCTACTGACTTGATTTCAGTTTCATCCACCCGCGAGAAATTGCGTAGAGACTGCACAATCATACGAATGCGGTCAATGCCTAACTGCATGGAAGAAAGCAATTTTGGCAAATCGTCCATGATAAATGACAACTCTCCATCTTCTATTGCCTGGAGAATTTCTGCTTCTGGTTGTGGGTAATGCTGTTGGTAGAGATTCAACACATAGATGAGTTCTTTAATATAATCTTTAGCATAGGAGATATTGCCGTAAATAAAGTTAACCGGATTGTTAATTTCATGAGCTACACCTGCGACTAATTGACCGAGACTAGACATTTTTTCACTTTGAACTAGCTGGAGTTGTGTTTCTTGCAGCTCTTTGACAAAATGCTCTAAGGCAAGAGCTTTTTGGTGTTCTTTTTCTTCACTGATACGAAGTGCTTGTTCTACTTGTTCGCGCCGCTCTATTTCTGACTGCAATTTCTGACCCAGACAAAAACTTCTCAAAGCTGTTAGCACTGTAGTATATAGCTTTGAACTCGTTAATTCAGTTTTAGTTTTATAGTCATTAATATCGTAATTGATAATAATACTTTTTTCTGGTACTTGACCGGGTTGACCCGTGCGTAAAATAATTCGCACTAACTGATTGCCTAACACTTCGCGGACATATTTCACAAACTCCAAGCCAGCATCATCCGTTTCCATGATTACATCAAGCAGGATGATAGCGACATCAGAATGTTCTTGGATTAACTGTTTAGCTTCCTTAGCGGAATAAGCACTAAAAATTTTTAAAGGTTTATTTTCATAAACAAACTTTCTTAAGGCAATATCAGTAGCTGTGTGAACTTGAGCCTCATCATCGACAATCAAAATTTTCCAGCTTTCAGTCTGGGACTCTTCAGATACTTCATCGGCAAAAAATAACTCCTCATCTGAGTTAACTTCTTCCGCAAATAAGACTTCTTCAGATGACTTTTCACTTACAAAGCCGTAAATATTCTTGTCCATTGCTGCTCACCTTTCTGCGTTACTGATGTTTAGATTTAGGAAACTAGGGTTTTGAATCAATTTGGACGGGTAGCTTAATAATAAATTTTGTGCCTACTCCGACCTCACTTTTACATTCTATTTCACCCAGAAGTTTTTGGGTAACTAAATTGTAGACAATATGCAATCCCAACCCGCTACCACCCTGACCGCGTTTGGTAGTAAAGAAGGGCTCGAAAATTTTACTCAAATTTTCTGGGGGAATTCCTTGACCATCATCGGAATATTCAAATCTAAGCCGATCGCCCTCTTGCTGCCAATCAAAAGCCAGCTTTCCAGTAACGCCCGGTTCGTAAGCGTGAATCAGAGAGTTCATCAGCAAATTTGTGACAACTTGTGATAATGCACCTGGATAAGAATCTAGGGCAATTTTGGTGTCTCCCTTAATTTCGATCGAATGTTTGCTATTTCTCAATTTGGGTTTTAATTGGATTAAAATTTCATCGAGATAATCTCTTACCAAGAAAGTTCGTCGTTCTTCGCTCGATCGATCGACTGCCACTTCTTTAAAGCTCTGAATCAATGCCGCAGCCTGATTTAGATTAGTTAAAAGGGCGTTACTGCTTTGGGTGGCTATATCCAAAAATTCTTCTAGCTCGGAGCGCTTCATTTTGCCACTGTTATAAGTAGAAGCAAATTCTGTGGTGTGTTCTGCCAAAGCTGAGGCAACGGTGACACCAACGCCGATGGGAGTATTAATTTCGTGGGCTACCCCAGCAACTAATCCTCCCAGCGAGGCCATTTTTTCAGATTCCACTAGCTTACTTTGAGTCGCTTTTAAAGCATCCAGCGTGTTGGATAATTCGTGGGTGCGATCGCTCACTAATTGCTCTAAGTTTTGATTGAACTCCTGCAAGTTATTGTAGAGTTGGGCATTTTCAATGGAAATGGCTATTTGGGCCGATAACAATTTTAACAGTTCTAGTCTATCTGTAGTAAAAGCTCCTTCTGTCAAGTTATTTTCTAGGTAAAGAATGCCTGTCAGTTTGCCTTGGTGCAGCAGAGGAGTGCAGAGAATCGATTTCGGTTGAGTGGCTGCAATATAAGGATCGCGGGTAAATTGTCCCTCTTGGGTGGCGTTATTTAATACCACGTTTTCCTGGGTGCGGATGACGTAGTGGGCGATCGCACTTGCCAGTTTTGGCGTTTCCTCAGAAGCTGCTTCTACATTCAGGGGAAGCGATCGCAGCACGCTAACTTCATCCTCCTTCACCGAACCTTCTGCCTCGATCGCCCAGTTTCCCGCTTTTTCTAAAATTAAAAAGCCTTTTTGGGCGCCTGCATTTTCGATCGCAATCTTCATCAATCTTTCTAGCAACTTACTCAAAACGATTTCACCTGAAATTGCTTGAGAAGCTTTCATTACTGTGGCTAAATCTAGTGTATCTCCCAAATTAGTGCTAGTGGTAGTAGGCGTGGTAGTTTTTCGGTTAACTTTTGTTTGAGTTGTTGTCTTGGCTGATGTTCTAGCTAGTAATTGGGGGTATTTCTTTTCTAAATCTTCAACTTTAGCTATAGCGCCCCAGACCTGGTAGCTGTAATGAGCGTTTTGCATATAAACTTGGGCGATCGTTTCTTTACCCCATGAGAGGTAGAATTTAGCGGCGAGTTCGTGAGCAAGTGCTTCCTCGTTGATGTACTCGTTTTCTTTTGCAAGGGCAATAGCCTTGTCGTACATCTCAATCGCTTCTATTTTTTCGTCTAAAACGCGATGCCGTTCTGCCTCTACTAGATATAATTTATGCAGATGATTCATAGGAGCATGATGCGCCCATTTCTGCATTTTTTCTTGATTGGCTTGTACTCTGTCAAGAATGCCTTGGTGTTCTGACGGTGGAGTATCAGAATACACCGCCAACCGCACCAGAGAATCGTAAAAATGGAAGAGAGGAACAAGAGGCAATCCTACCACTACGTCTAAATACTTCTCTGCTATGGCAGTATTTTTAATCGCTTCTGAGTAATTTTCAAACCAGTAACTAAGTAAAAGTTTGTTCCAATATATATAGGCAACTCCCGTTTTGTCGTTGGCTTGCTGGTACAATGGCAACCTGATCAGCTCATTGCAGACTTCACCCTTTAGAAAACAGGGATTTTCACTTTTTCCGAGCAAATTTAAGGTAGCCTGCCAATAGATTTCTATATAATTAAGCGCTACTTTTTGCTTAATTTTATGAATAGCATCTCTGTTGATTGCCATCTCTCTTTCCAGGGTAGTCAGTTCTTTGCCGCTCAAGTAAGCGCAATAGGAATACAAGAGTAGATTATTGGCAGCCCATTCTAAATCTCCCGTCTCCATGCCGCTAGCGTAAGCTGACACGACAGGTTCTAAGGTTTCTCTAAGATGCTCTTTCCAAGGTCGGATGAATATATTTACTATGCCAACTGTCTTAGCTTGGATTTCTTTAGCATTTAACTTGGACACTAGACTTAAAGCCAATTGACCGAACTGATAACCAGAATCAATATCTCCAACAATGCCACAAAGAAAAAAACCATAATTGGCATAAGCAAAGGCCGACACGGAAGCATTACCATATTGAACGGATAAATTTACTTGTTTGCACACCGTCAAAAGCAATAGTTCGGGCGCAGCAACGTATGCAGCAGCAAAGATACTTGACATAAGTCTCATGGCTGCTAATTTATAGGGCTCGATCATTTGAGGCAGGTCAACTAAATCCTCAATTCGCTTCCCGTTCAAAATTGCCGCTGTTTCTCCTAGTGCTTGCCCAATATCTGACGGGTTCGCTTTAGAAGGAAATTCTACTCCCAACAGCTTTAAGACTTGTAGCGCCGTATTAACTGCTTCTAGTAACTTGTTCTGAGCTATATAAGCTTGAATTTGGACTTCGTACACTTTTATTTTGTCCAGCAGCGTTTTGGCGAAGTTTTGGACTATCTCAACAACTCTCTGCATTCCTTCAAAATCACCTCTCAAAAAAGCTACCTCTGCTGCTCCCTCGTGCAACGCTAATGTCAGTTCGTAATGATGAGTCCAGCTATTTTCTACTAACAGTCTCAGCCCTGCTTGCAAATATTCGGTAGCCGCAGCATAAGCCGTTGCAGCTTTGGCTTTTTGACCTCCGATTAAATTGAGTTTTGCAATTTCAGTGCGTTCGGATTCATCGCTAACCAGTTCAATTCCTAAATTCAAATGATCGACGATCGCAAATATTTCTTCCGCTCGTTTCTCTGAGGAGGTGTTTTGCCAAAGCAAGCGACCAATTTGCAAGTGAACTGTTTTTTTAGAATTTGGCTCAATCAAAGCATAAGCTGCTTGTTGCACGCGATCGTGCAAAAACTTATAAGTAGTAATGACCAGATGAGAGTGAACAATTTCTTCTTCTGTTACCCCGAGTTCAGAAGTGGCTATAATTAATCCATCTTGGATGGCTGGCAATAGCTGTTGAAAGGTTTCCGCGGTAGATTTTTCGTTGACAATCGAGAGAGTATTTACGTCAAAACTATTGCCCACACAAGCGGCTAACCGTAAAACCTGCTGAGTGGAAGCTGGCATTTTTCTCAATTTACCGACCATCAACTCAACGACGTTATCGGTAATCCCTACGGCTTCAATTTCTGAAATATTCCAATCCCAGTTTCTTTGCTCAGAATTAAAAAGCAGGAGGTTTTCTTCATAGAGAGTTCTGAGAAACTGATTGACAAAAAAAGGATTGCCTTGAGTTTTACCGACGACTAACTCAGCTAGGAGGATGACTGAGCCTCTATCCCTCCGTACAGTATCAGCTATCAAGTTAGTAATATGTTCGATATCTAAGGGAGTTAAGGTAATGTGGTTAATAGTCGCGCCTTGATTTTGCAGCGCCTCCAGAGTCATGATTAAGGGATGCGTCGGGCCCACTTCGTTATCTCGATAAGCACCCATTAGAAATAAATATTTCGTTTCCTCATCTGCCATCATTACTTGCAGCAGTTTCAGAGTAGCGGAGTCAGCCCATTGCAAATCGTCTAGAAAAATGACTAAGGGATGTTCGACTGAACAAAACACCCGAATAAATTTTTGAAATACTAAATTAAAACGGTTTTGCGATTCTGTAGCACTTAACTCTTGGACTGGTGGCTGTTTGCCAACAATGAATTCTACGTCGGGAATGACATCTATAATGATTTGACCGTTATCACCAAACGCCGCTAAAAGTTTTTCTTTCCAGGCGCCCAGTTGCGTTTCGCTTTCAGTTAAGAGTTGCTTGACTAAGGACCCAAAAGCTTTAACAATAGCTGAGTAAGGAATATTGCGTTGAAATTGGTCGAATTTCCCGGCAATAAAATAACCGCTTGCCTTAGTAATCGGTTTATAAACTTCTTGCACTAAGGCTGA
The DNA here is from genome assembly GCF_013179805.1 of Microcoleus asticus IPMA8. Taxonomy (GTDB): domain Bacteria; phylum Cyanobacteriota; class Cyanobacteriia; order Cyanobacteriales; family Microcoleaceae; genus Microcoleus; species Microcoleus asticus. The sequence goes on from NZ_SRRZ01000024.1 coordinate 46,301, forward strand.
TTTGCCAATGCCAGAGTAACCCGACACTAACATAATTTCTGTTGTGCCATTGCTGACGCGCCCGAAGGCTGCTAATAAGGTTTCTATTTCGCGTTCTCTACCATAAAGTTTTTGAGGTATTTGAAACTTATCTGTAATATCTTTTTGAGCGATCGCAAAATCTACAATCCTTCCTTTAGCCTGTAGTTGTTCCAGACATTCTTCTAAATCTGCGATAATTCCCCAAGCAATTTGGTATCTTTTTTCTGCCGTTTTTTCTAACAGTTTCACTACAATATCAGAAACCGCTTTAGGAATTTCTGCATTGATTTCATGAGGCGGTACTGCTTGTTTAGCAATATGACAGTGCACTAATTCCATTGCATCGCTGTAATCGCAGGGCAGTTGCCCCGTTAGCAGTTCGTAAAAAGTGACTCCTAACGAGTAAAAATCAGTGCGGTAGTCGATCGCTCGGTTCATTCTGCCTGTTTGTTCTGGCGATATATAGCTGAGAGTGCCTTCTAAAACATTAGGATTTTTTAGGGTAGGATTCTCGCGATTTAAAACAGTAGAGATGCCAAAATCTATGATTTGGACTACCCCTGTTGTCGAGTTAATAATAATATTGCTGGGATTGATATCTTTATGAATAATGTTATGTTGATGGATTTGGCCTAAAGCCCTGGTTATTTTAATAGCTGTTAACAAAAACTCTTCTAAGGTAATTTTGTGAGAAGCAAACCCCTGCTTTAGTGATTCTCCACCACTATCCTCGAAAATAATAACTAAACTGTTTTGATATCTTTCTAAGCTGTAGGTTTTAGGTACACTTTCTAGGTTAAAATTGCGTGTAATTTCATATTCCTGCTTGTATCTGACTAACGAAGCTGGCATCGGATAATCTTGCTTGAGGAATTTGAGAATGACCGGTTGGTTGTCTTGCTTTCTCAGTCCTCGGTAAACTAAAGAATTGTTACTTTCATGAATTTGGTTGGTAATCTCGTAGCCGGCTAAGTTAATCATCCTTGCAGCCTCTTTTAATAATTAATACACAAGTTTTTGAGGAAGTGTCAATTTATAAGTAGATGTATGCTCTGATACCTAATTTTACTCTGCACTTTCAGAAAAACTTAAGATTTACTAAAAAAAAAATTCTTAACATTTCTTAAAAAGAATACAAATAAAGATTCATTTTAGGAGGGCGATCGCAGCATCCTCCAAAACCAGGCAGAACAGAGTGAAGGGCGATCGCCCTTGGTCTTCAGAGGAGATTTGTACGGCTTGTTATAGTTACTAGATCGATCGTCAGATATGCCTATACCCGCATCTGAGTTAAATCCTTCAACCAATAGCATTTTTTGAGAGGATTCTTTAGTTGAAAAACCGTAAATATTGTCCATTGCTGCTTACCTATGTTTAATACTGATGTTTAGATTTAGGAAACTACGGTTTTGAATCGATTTGGACGGGTAGCTTAATAATAAATTTTGTGCCTACTCCGACCTCACTTTTACATTCTATTTCACCCAGAAGTTTTTGGGTAACTAAATTGTAGACAATATGCAATCCCAACCCGCTACCACCCTGACCGCGTTTGGTAGTAAAGAAGGGCTCGAAAATTTTACTCAAATTTTCTGGGGGAATTCCTTGACCATCATCGGAATATTCAAATCTAAGCCGATCGCCCTCTTGCTGCCAATCAAAAGCCAGCTTTCCAGTAACGCCCGGTTCGTAAGCGTGAATCAGAGAGTTCATCAGCAAATTTGTGACAACTTGTGATAATGCACCTGGATAAGAATCTAGGGCAATTTTGGTGTCTCCCTTAATTTCGATCGAATGTTTGCTATTTCTCAATTTGGGTTTTAATTGGATTAAAATTTCATCGAGATAATCTCTTACCAAGAAAGTTCGTCGTTCTTCGCTCGATCGATCGACTGCCACTTCTTTAAAGCTCTGAATCAATGCCGCAGCCTGATTTAGATTAGTTAAAAGGGCGTTACTGCTTTGGGTGGCTATATCCAAAAATTCTTCTAGCTCGGAGCGCTTCATTTTGCCACTGTTATAAGTAGAAGCAAATTCTGTGGTGTGTTCTGCCAAAGCTGAGGCAACGGTGACACCAACGCCGATGGGAGTATTAATTTCGTGGGCTACCCCAGCAACTAATCCTCCCAGCGAGGCCATTTTTTCAGATTCCACTAGCTTACTTTGAGTCGCTTTTAAAGCATCCAGCGTGTTGGATAATTCGTGGGTGCGATCGCTCACTAATTGCTCTAAGTTTTGATTGAACTCCTGCAAGTTATTGTAGAGTTGGGCATTTTCAATGGAAATGGCTATTTGGGCCGATAACAATTTTAACAGTTCTAGTCTATCTGTAGTAAAAGCTCCTTCTGTCAAGTTATTTTCTAGGTAAAGAATGCCTGTCAGTTTGCCTTGGTGCAGCAGAGGAGTGCAGAGAATCGATTTCGGTTGAGTGGCTGCAATATAAGGATCGCGGGTAAATTGTCCCTCTTGGGTGGCGTTATTTAATACCACGTTTTCCTGGGTGCGGATGACGTAGTGGGCGATCGCACTTGCCAGTTTTGGCGTTTCCTCAGAAGCTGCTTCTACATTCAGGGGAAGCGATCGCAGCACGCTAACTTCATCCTCCTTCACCGAACCTTCTGCCTCGATCGCCCAGTTTCCCGCTTTTTCTAAAATTAAAAAGCCTTTTTGGGCGCCTGCATTTTCGATCGCAATCTTCATCAACCTTTCCAGCAACTTACTCAAAACTATTTCACCTGAAATTGCTTGAGAAGCTTTCATTACTGTGGCTAAATCTAGTGTATCTCCTAAATTAGTGCTAGTGGTAGTAGGCTGAGTTGTTTGGGTAACTGTTGTTTTAGTAATGGTTTTGGCTGATGTTCTAGCTAGTAATTGGGGGTATTTTTCCTCTAAATCCTCTACTTTGCGTTTAGCACCCCAAAGCTGGTAGCCATAGTGAGCTTTTTGGATATAAAGTTGGGCAAAATCTTCTTTGCCTTTAGCTAACCAGAATTTAGCCGCTAGTTCGTTCGCCAAAGCTTCGTTTTGGATATAGTCGTTTTCTCTAGCCGAAGCGATCGCTTTGTCGTATAAATCAAAGGCTTCTAAATCTTTCCCAGCTACCCGCGCTATTTCTGCTTCAACGAGCAGATACTTATGTAAATAGTTCTCCGGACAATTATCCGCCCAAATTTTCATTTTTTCTTGATTTATTGCCAGCTTTGAATAATACTCTGCTTTTTCTATAGGGCTGGCTTGAAGAATAACATTCAATAGAATCAAAGAATGGTAAAAATAATGTTCTGATTCGTTAGCGAGTCCGATTGTAAAGGGGAGCATTTCTTCAGTTAATTTAGCTGCGTTCAACCCTTCAGCATAGTTTCCATACAGGAAAAAAAGTTGAGCTTTCAATGTCCTGTACAATGCTATGCCGGGGGAAAACTGACTTTCCTGCCCCATTTGCATACAGCCATCTTCATTAAAGCGATCGCTGCTCAAGGAGAATTTATCTGCTGTCAAACCTTGTAGATTAAAGACAAAATGCTGGCACATCATTTGTGCCTCTACAAAGACTTGATTTTTGATCTTTAGTAAATATTCGGTATATTTATAAGATTCTTCCAGAACGCTCGTTAATTCTTCTCCCATTAAAATTTTTTGCAAAATAGAATTGTACGCAATATAGCAAGCATAAATATCCCCTGTTTCAATCCCGGCTTGATAACCTTTTCTAAAAATAGATACATTCGTTTGCAAATGGCTGCGCCAGTGACCGATTAACCCAGCAAATAAATTAGAAACTTTACAGATTAACTTAAAATTATTAAGTTTTTCATTCAACTCTATCGCTAATTTACCAAACTGATAACCCGCTTCATAATCCCCTAATCTCGATCCAGCTAAAACTCCCCAGAACGCATAGCCATGAGGAGATACATTAGAATTGCCATATTGGATGGAGAGATTCACCATCTTCAATGTAGTCAAAGCGAGTAAGTCTTGGTCAGTAAAATAAGCAGGCCCAGTCATATTCATCAATATCTGCATACAAGCCATAATTTCTAGGTCTTGCATTGCAGAAGCATCAATTAAATCTGCTATTTTAATTGTTTGGAGGTGGGTGCGATAGGTCTGTAACTCTAATTCTAATTGCGCTAACAGTTCGTCATTATTGTTAGGCCAGTTTAACCCTAAATCTTTTAAGGCTTCTGAACCTACTTTAAGGTTCGCTATATATTTGCCAGTATTATCATAAAATACTAAGCGCATATTTTGAATCGCTGCTTTATCTAAATTAGATTTAGCTTTAGTTAACAGTAGATCGAAAAGTTCTTCGGCTTTTTCAAAATTGCTACAAAGATATTCGCACTCTGCCTGTTCTTGGTATAACTCAAAAATTAACCGATAATCTTGCTCCCAAATATTTTCTGGCAATATTTCGATCGCCGCAGTCAGATATTTTAAAGCGGGTTCATAAGCTGCCGAAGCCTTAGCTTTTTTACCAGCGATTAAATTCAACTTTGCAAGTTCATAAATTGATTTAGAACTGGTTAGGAGTTCTGCAGCTCTATTCAAATGGTTAATAATATCAAAGATTTTCTCTTCTAATTCTTTCTCGGCAGTATCCTTGAGAACTAATTGACCTATTTTTAAATGAGTTTCCTTTTTTTCCTCTTCGGGAATGAGGGCATAAGCCGCTTGTTGCACTCTGTCATGAAGAAATTTAAAGGAAAGAATTACTAAGCGAGCTTCTATTATTTCTTCGGGTGTAGTTTCCCATTCAGAAATAGGCAATACTAATCCTTCCTGAATCGCAGGTAAAAGGTCGTAATAAGTTACGGTTGCTGTTGTTTCTTGAATGATAGAAAGAGTATGTAAATTAAATGTATTACCGACACAAGCAGCTAACTGCAAAACCTTTTGGGTTGCGGGAGAAAGTTTTCTTAACTTGCGAATCATTAACTCCACAACATTATCAGTAATTCCGATGGCCTCAATTTGATCGATGTCCCATTGCCATTGGGCGTGACTGCCTTGAGAGGGAGGAATAAACTTCAGTAAGTTTTCTTGAAACAGGGTTATGAAAAATTGATTGACAAAGAAGGGATTGCCAGAAGTTTTTTTGATGGCTAATTCTGCTAACTGCCCTACTGCCTTAGTATGTAGCGTATCGGCAATTAGGTTGCTAATGTGTTCCAGGGCTAAAGGAGTTAGAGTAATGTTATTAATAATCGCACTTTTAGTCCGAAGCAAATCCAGCGTTATAATTAATGGATGATTGGTATTTACTTCGTTATCCCGATACGCGCCGATTAAAAATAAATATTTTGTTCCTTCATCCGCCATCATTATTTCCAGCAATTTCAGAGTAGCGGAGTCAGCCCATTGCAAATCGTCCAAAAAGATGACTAAAGGATGCTCAACTGAGCAAAACACGCGGATAAATTTTTGAAATATTAAATTAAAGCGGTTTTGTGCTTCGCTAGCACCTAATTCTTGGACTGGTGGTTGTTTGCCAACAATGAGTTCTACGTCGGGAATGACATCTATAATGATTTGACCGTTATCACCAAACGCCGCTAAAAGTTTTTCTTTCCAAGTGGTGAGTTGCGTTTCGCTTTCAGTTAATAGTTGCTTGACTAAGGACCCAAAAGCTTTGACAACAGCCGCATAAGGAACATTTCGTTGAAATTGGTCGAATTTCCCGGCAATAAAATAACCGCTTGCCTTAGTAATCGGTTTATAAATTTCTTGCACTAAGGCTGATTTACCAATGCCTGAGTAACCAGACACTAACATAATTTCTGTTGTGCCATTGCTGACGCGCCCGAAGGCTGCTAATAAGGTTTCAATTTCGCGTTCTCTACCATAGAGTTTTTGGGGGATTTGAAACTTATCTGCAATATCTTTTTGGGCGATCGCAAAATCTGCAATACTTCCCTGAGTTTGTAATTGTTGCAGGCATTCTTCAAAATCTGCGATAATTCCCCAAGCACTTTGGTATCTGGCTTCAGCAGTTTTTGCTAACAGTTTCATTACAATATCAGAAACCGCTTTAGGAATTTCTGGATTGATTTCCTGGGGCGCTACTGCTTGTTTAGCAATATGACAGTGGACTAATTCCATTGCATCGCTGTAATCGCAGGGCAGTTGCCCCGTTAGCAGTTCGTAAAAAGTGACTCCTAACGAGTAAAAATCCGTGCGGTAGTCGATCGCTCGGTTCATTCTACCTGTTTGTTCCGGCGATATATAGCTCAGAGTGCCTTCTAAAACATTAGGATTTTTTAGGGTAGGATTCTCACGCGATAAGACAGTAGAGATGCCAAAATCTATGATTTGGACTAGCCCTGTTGTCGAGTTAATAATAATATTGCTGGGGTTAATATCTTTATGAATAATGTTATGTTGATGGATTTGGGCTAAAGCTCTGGTTATTTTGATAGCTGTTAACAAAAACTCTTCTAAGGTAAGTTTTTGAGAAGCCAACCCCTGCTTTAATGATTGTCCACCACAATCCTCGAAAATAATAGCTAAACTGTTCTGATATCTTTCTAAGCTGTAGGTTTTAGGCACACTTTCTAGGTTAAGATTGCGTGTAATTTCGTATTCCTGCTTGTATCTGACTAACGAAGCTGGCATCGGATAATCTTGCTTGAGGAATTTGAGAATGACTGGTTGGTTGTCTTGCTTTCTCAGTCCTCGGTAAACTAAAGAATTGTTACTCTCATGAATTTGGTTGGTAATCTCGTAGCCGGCTAAGTTAATCATCCTTGCAGCCTCTTTTAATAATTAATACACATTTTTTTTAGCAATTATCACTTTCTAAGTAGATGTACCCTCTAATATAAAGACTAGCCTGCACTTTAAGCAAAATTAGAATTTTTAACTAAAAATTATTATTTTTTACATTTCTTCAAAAAAGTACAAATAAATATTTAGGTTAGGAGTCAGATCGCTCCACAGTTTCTTCCAACAGCAGGTAAGACAGAGTGAATTGCGATCGCCGTTAGTCTTCATAGGAGATTTGGGCGTTGCATAATTAGAGTATTAATAAGTGGAATCACCATGCAATGAAAGCGAGTGCAAATCAACCCATAGCCGTAGAAAAGGTAATAAAAAAGGAAAACATAACTACATTTGTGTTAAATGCGATCGTCAATCGATCGCTGATGATGAGTCCCAAGTCGGTGAGCTCGATGAATTACAGACTTATGTGAAAAAACACAGACAAAATCTCGCTGTGGATAGCCGTTGACCACTTTGGGTCAGGAGTTTTAGGATGGGTATTAGGCGATCGTAGTTTCGAGACATTTGATAGTATTTCCGGTTGCATCGGAAACGATATAAGTCCTAAATACATTACCTAAAATTTCAGGATGTTCCCATTCCTGCATTATTCATACCTTGATTCAGCAATGTCTCTTTTTCCTTCTTCCTTCAACATCCCCATTACCAAGGATTGCCAATCATTGTGAAGGCGGCCCAATAATAAGGATGCGAAAGCACTCGATCGCCCCGCGACGCAATTTCCGGAGGCAAAGTTAGACTAATAGAAAGCCCCTCGACTCGCAGCATCCCGTCTTGAATCCGCACGCGCCCCTGCAACATCTCCAATTGCGCGCGCCGCAAAGCCTCGGCTTTAATCATCAAATTGCCCTCACCTCTCGGCATCCGCAACTGGCGGTAAAACCCAGTCATCAGCCCCAAAGTCCCCTCATCGCTGACTTCCCACAAACTCGCCAAAGCGGATCTAGCACCGCTAGCTACCGCCAAACCCGCAAAGCCTAACTCCGCCTCTGTGTCGCCCAAAGCGGTACTGCACGCGCTTAAAACTAACAGATTCACCGGCGGTTCATTCCATCGCAACTGCCGCATTTGATCGATGCGCAATTTAGTATCCCACAACTGAATGTAAGAATTTTTCGGTTCCCCAGGCTGGAATTCGCTGTGAGTTGCTAAGTGAATGATTCCAAAAGGCCGATTTGCCCGCTGAGCTTGCAAATTCGCGAGAGTAAAATCTTGATTCAAAAATGATTTTCCCCGATCGGGCGGCGCGATCGACTCTAACTCCACCGGTACCGCTGGTAATGGCGCTTTATCTTCAAATACCGACGCCCCCATTGCCAAAATTTCATCATCCGCAATATTGTCGTAGCGAATATCTGTCAAACTCAGACTCGGCATCACGCTAAGACTGTATTTCTCAACTAAAAATTGTTTGCCATCATGAAGAGCAGCAAAGGGCACACTCCGCAAACCTGCTGCCGGAATTACAATTAAATTGTCAATATTTAAAGCTGCCAATTCTGCGGTCATTGGCGCAATTAACCAGCGATAAAGTTTTTGAGCAGAATCCAAATAACTAATGCTGCTTCTTCTTCTGGGATTAGTTATTTCCGTTTGCAGGGCGTCAGCCAATTGCAACACCTGCCACCGCGTTGTCGCCGGAACTAAAACGCGCATCGGTTGAGCGTTAGCTGTTACTAACACTAATTCTAAATGCTCCCCGTTAGGAACATCGGAAACTTCTTTGCCCTCCGGCGACAACCTCTCCCCCAACTTATCTTCTAAGGGGTGAGGGGGCCCGGAGGTGAGGTTTTTTCTCACAGGCAATAGATTAGATAAATCCTGACTTGCCACCAGTACCGAACCATTTTCTTTGGCAGCGGCTGCTGCCGAGGCACTGACCCAATTAAGATAAATAATGGCAGATTTTACCCCAGTAATTTGTTCATTTTTACGAAGAGTTTCGTAAATTACCGACATATTACTAATCGGCGTTCTTGCCGGCAAGTCGAGATATTTTTCGTACTCGCGACTAAAGGTTTGCTCAAATGCTAAAATTCCCGAGCCGAGCGAATCGAATCTGCGATATGGAACGAAAATATTCTGGGTATTTGGGGAATTTCTGTGTCGATTTGACGATCGCAATTCTACTTGCAAAGACGCAGGAAGTGAGAGCGCAGGAGCCGGAGTTACGGTCACTAGAGGCTGTTCGGGAATTGGTTCGGGAATTGGTTCGGGAATTGGTTCGGGAATTGGTTCGGGAATTGGTTCGGGAATTGGTGCAGGAGCAGAGGGCGCGCCCGGTGTAATTAGGGAAATCTGATTTGGTAAACTTCCCTGGGTGTAAGTTTGCCCAAAAGCAAGACTGGGCAAAATGGCGTTTCCCGCGCCAGCATTAATGCTTCCCGTGGTTCCATTGTCGATCGCGCCGCCAACTACAAAAGGTCGACCGATACCGCCTCCGTGGCTAATTTCGATCGCGCCCGCCCCCGCACCTCCGGCAGTAGAAATACTGGAAATATTGCCCGATATATCGTTGAAAACACTGTTCGAGCGAAACAAACCGAGGGTTGTAACATCAACGCTGCCGCCAGTGCCGCCAGTGCCACCTTGAGCGTTGACAAAACCCAACTGAATGTTACCAGTCGCGCTCAGGGAAACGCCCCCGCCGTTGCCGTTTGAAGTGCTGCTGGAATTGATATCGAGAGCCGAAATGCTCGCTTTCGAGGTGACAGCAATATTTCCGCCGATCGCCCCCGAAGCGTTCAAAGCTCCCGCAGTTAAAGAGCCGGCATTGGTTTGGAGAGCGATCGCGCCTCCTGTTCCCGACACTGACGACGAGTCGATCGCACCTGCAGCAATCGCATTTCCCTCAACCCGAATGCTCCCACCGTTCGAGGTAATATTGCCAGTCCGAACCTTGCGACTTGCTTGCAGGTTCACGCTGCCGCCATCCGTCCTTAAATTACCCTCTAAGAGAACATTCCCTGCCTTGATATTGGCTCCCAAAGCGGCCCTGCTGTCCCCCCCGAAGGTAGCGGAATCTCGGGCGTTAACGCTCAAAATGCGCGCTGCAATTGTGGAAGCCGCCGTCACGCTAGCAGCGTCAGCCGAGAGCCAGCCCAACCTCTGAGTTTGACCGACTCTGCCGCCAAAAGAAATGTTCTCGCCAGCGCGCAGCGTCAAATTATTAGCCCGGCCCGGCGTGCTGTCGAGGGTATTGGCAAAAGCGATATTGCCGGTAGTGGCGGCTAGGGCGGCGCTGCGATTGACTGTGACGGCACTGTTGAAAGTCATGTCGCCAGATGTCGCAATATTGCCCGAAACCTCGGTACTGCCGGCGTTGACACTCAAACTAGCCAGCGGTGCAGCTTGACCGACTGTACCGCGGAACAGCACTCGCTGAGCGTCGAGTCTCAGGGCGCGATCTCCGTCTAGGCTACCGGAGAACAGAATGTTGCCCCTAGCTTCCGCGCTCAAAGCCACGTCAGCATTGAGGGAGGCGTTTCCTGTAAAAGTGAGATCGCCGCCGGATGTCGCAATGTTGGCGTTGAGATCGGTTTGGGGCGCGTCGAGTGTCAAGCTAGCGCTGCCGCTTGCGCTCAGGGGATTGTCGATCGCGATTGAGCTGCCTTGAAGTGTTAGCGGGCTGTTGAAGGTAATGGGTGCGACGATCGCGATCGACTCGCTGCTACCGTTTTCGCGCCCGATCGCGATCGAACCAAAATCCCCTGCCAAAGCGCCGAGATCCGTTGCCGTCAAGTCCAAAATGCCCAAAATATCGCCGGTGCCACCGATCCGAATTGCTCGGCTGTCGTTGGGCTGCAAGCGAATTGTTCCCCCCGCACTGCTAACGGAATTGCTGCCGCCTCTCAAGTCAATGCCGTTAGCAGTGAGAGCGATATTGCCGCTGTTGGCATTAAGTCCGCCAACAGAGAGGCTGCTGGCGAAAATGTTGATGTTGCCACCTTGAGTCTCGATTGAGTCCTTGGGGTCATTGACAACAAACACTCCGCCCGATCTAAATGTTACTGTGTCTCCCGTTCTCGCTTGCAGGGAAAGTTTGTTATCGGGCAAGTTTTGGATGGTGATGTAGCCGGGGGTATCTATAACCACGTTGCTGCCGGCCGTCATCTGTTCCAACTGCACTTCTGGGATGTATGTTTCATTGGGTGCTGGTGCCGGTTGGAGTTCCCCGCCAGTCGATCGCGCGTTGCTGTCGCCGTTACCGCTGACGATTGTAATATTTGCCGGATCGAGCCACAAATTGCCGATCGCACCGTTAGTCGCGCGGGTATCGACCTCTCCTTGGAAAGTTAAAGCATTTTTGCCGGAAACTTCTACTCTGCCACCGTTACCTGCGGCAGTGCCCCCGCGAGCAGTAATATTGCCCAAGAAGCGAGTTATATTGTCTGACCAAATTACCGCAGTGCCGCCATTGCCGCGGTCGATCGCGTTTGCTGCGATCGTAGAATCAGGACTAACATAAGTTACCTGGGCATTTGGCACTGGTTCCATCCCCCGCCAACCGCCTCCGACGCGCACAGTACCTCCGCCGTCCGTCCCGGAAGCATCAATATTTGCACCGAACAGTCCGACTTTTTCGCCTAAAATATTGACTGTGCCGCCAGCATTCCCTGAAGGGGCGAAGACATTGACAGAACCCGAGACGATCGCACTTCCCCCATTTATCGGCACTGTTTGGCCGCCAGTCAGTACCAATTGACCTTGTTCGTTAGTCGTTAAACCTGTGGCTGATGCTACGCCGGGGCCCGTCAGCAACTGAGGCAAAGCTTGTGGGGCGATCGCAGATGTTTCGGACTGCAAAGACGGAGTAATTTCTAAACTCAATAAATTGCCGAGTTGACCGATCCGGACTGCATTTTTTCCCGGAACAGCGGCCACAGTAATTTGACCGCTGGGAGCGGATAATTGTCCTGTATTAATAACGGTGCCACCGAGCAAAGTTAAACTTTGCCCGCTGCCAACTGCCAAGTTTCCCGCATTGACAATTGCACCGACTTGTGAGTTATTAAAATTAAATTGATTGGGATTTCCCAGTAAAGCTTTGTAATCATTACTTCCGGTGGCATTAAACCAGCGGTCGCCGAAACCAATACCAGTAGCAGTTGTCGCGAAAAAAGACCCCGGCACGTTTAATCTAGCATTTTGACCGAAGACAATTCCCGCCGGATTCATTAAGAATAAATTCGAGTTGCCGCCGCTGACAGAAATCAGACCGTTAATGACGGAAGCATCGCTGCCGGAAATCCGCCCTAAAATATTTTGAATATTGGGATTAGTTAGAAAATTAGCAATTTGACCTTCGCTGAGATTAAATTGGCTGAAGCTGTGAAAAAGATTGGTCCCGTTTCCTGACAGTTGTCCGCCACTAATATCTGTGCGGTTTTGCTCGGAGTTAACAACAGTATTAGTGCCGTCATTTGCCGGAACGACAGGTTGCGATCGAACTGCTAGCGGTAGCAGCCAAAAACCTAATGTCAAAATTATAGCCGAAGGAAAATAGGTCATTGGAGGAAGCCATTAGTCATTAGTCATTAATCATTAGTCATTAATCATTAGTCATTAGTCATTAGCCGGAAAGAAGAGGGAAGTCAGAAAAGCCAATTCCCGATTACCAATTTAAATCTATTGTAGTTTGGATTTTTTTTGAGCTGTAATGTTCCGCCGAAGTGCAAATAAACTTAAAAAGGTCGATCGAACACTGCCACCGCCGGGGGTCGATCGACCTTGCAGGCATATGGCATCAGTCGATCGCACTCCAAAACCACCCCTGACCAGAATGTGGGAAATATAATGCAGATTTTATATTTATCTGCCGCCCGTGTCTTGACAAAATCCGCTCAGAGTCGTATGATTTCAGCACTGATTGAGTGGGACGGCAAAAACCCACAAAATAACTGGCTCCTCTAATGAAGTTAAAACAAAATATTGATGCTTTTAGAGACCAACCATGCAAACTCCAACTTACTCATTTCTAACTGAACAAATAGTAGAGCAGATATTTTCGTCAGGCGAACTGACTCGGAATGACAGACAGCGAATTCAGTCAATGCTCTTAAATGAGTCGATCGGCGAAAATGAATTGAGATTAATAGAAAGAGTCATGGAAGGCGTAGTTAAGGGAATGCTTGACGTGCTGAATTAGTTAAGAACTGGCGATCGCCTATCTAAATGTAGGGTGCAGCGCACCTTACCCTCATTTTAAATAAAATCGCAAATCGCAAGTCGCAAATTCTATCACCGTTCTAAAAATCATCATCCGGCGCCTCATCCGAGATCTCATCGCGACGCACAAGTTCAGAAGGAGGTCTATCATTACTCCAAGCCCACCACACGTCCCCGCACTGGCAGCGGTAAAATTCTTGCCACTTGCGACGGTTGAACTCGGTGTATACTGGCGATCGGCGATTAATCCAGACCTCAGCCGCATCAGTGCAGCTAGCACCGCACTTGGGACAGCAAAACTCATTAGCGTGAACCGCCGTCGCAGTCCATTCAGGAGGATGTGGAGCAAAAGCTTCCATGTGTGAGAGTTTCTATCTAAACTGCTGGTAATTACGGCAAATCAAGGCTTGCTAAAGATCCGCAGACTTCGGAATGACCTAAGCAATGACATAAGTACGCTGTTGAGTGCGTAATTTATCTGCCCGTTATTTTTTTTAGCATTTGCCGTCAGATGAATAGTATAACTGATGTGGTGCAAACCGTCGATCGGCATTCTCAAATATTTCAAGGACTAGGCTTATGTCAATCTACAATCTTATCTCGTTTCTGGGTATTTTTGGCTTGTGTGCGATCGCCTGGATTTTTTCAGAAAACCGACAGTCCAAGTATATACCTTGGCGCGTCATCACCTGGGGCATTGGACTGCAATTAGTCTTAGGATTTTTAGTATTCCTGTTCCCCCCAACTCGCATCGCTTTAGAGTGGTTTACTGGCTTACTGGATGGAGTGTTCACCGCTGCTGACGCGGGAGCGAGATTTGTATTCGGGAGCAATGTTGTACCCATACCTGGTAAAGATCCAGCAATTAATTTAGGATATATTTTTGCCTTTCGAGCTTTACCGACAGTCATCTTTTTTTCGGGCCTCATGGCCTTGCTATACAACATCGGCGTGATTCAAATTATCACCGAACTTTTTGCCAAAATCTTTTATACGACAATGCGGTTGAGCGGCGCGGAAGCCCTCAGTGGCGCTGCTAATATTTTCGTAGGAATTGAAGCGGCAATTGTCGTCAAGCCTTATTTGCCAAAAATGACTCGTTCCGAACTTTGTGCAATCCTCTCTTGCTGTTTTGGGACGGCGGCTTCTTCAACTTTAGCAATTTATGTCAGTTTTCTCAAGCCTGTTTTTCCCAATATTTTAGGGCATTTAGTTTCAGCTTCAATTATCGCCATCCCCGCTTGTTTTGTCATCTCCAAAATCTTAGTACCGGAAACAGGCGTGCCCCTGACAATGGGCGGCATTCCCAAGGAAGAACCGAAGCCTAAAGGCCGCGAGTTTGTGGGCGAAGAAATTTCCGAAATGGAGGGCGAAGAATTCAAACAAGAGACTGTTGGGGGAGAACCCATCGAACGAGTCAGCCCTTTGGATGCGGCAATTGTTGGTGCATTGGACGGTGTAAAAATGGCAGTGGCGATCGCCGCTGTTTTGATTTTAATCTTAGGCTTAGTTTCCTTAATCAATCAATTCTTTGGTTGGCTGGCCATTTTGCCCGGCCCAATTGGTGGCTTTTTTAAAGTTGTCACCTTAGCCAACATTATGGGAGTATTATTTTATCCTTTGACGCTATTAACAGGAGTTCCATTAGACGACTCTTGGCAAGCGTCAGTAATTATCGGTCGCAGGCTGTTAGAAACAGCGATTCCGCCCTATCAAAGTTTAGCAGAAGCGGGCGCAAAAGGACTGGTGAGCGCTCGTACAGTTTTAATTGTCAGTTACGCGCTTTCCGGCTTTGCCCACTTAGCCTCCGTCGGCATATTTGTCGGCGGCACGATCGCCCTAATTCCATCCCGCCGCAAAGACATTTCCGAACTCGGTTGGAAAGCATTATTTGTCGGCACATTAGCTACAATGATGATCGCTTGCATCGCCGGCACCTTCGACACCGGAGACGCCAGCATTTTAGGCGCTAAAACAGCCCCTGCTGCCCCGCTAACGGCCCCTGAATCTCCAAAATCATCGGCATCCCCAACCGGGAATTCAAAGCCGTCAATTGCCCCAGCAATTGCCAGTCCGAAGCCTTCGGCTAATACCGAAAAAGTGGCTCCCAGAGCTCAAGAATCTCCTTCTTCCGCATCCAAGAAAAACCCTTAATATCTTCTATTGACTTCTCGGGGCTGGTTTGACAAACAATATTTAACTACCGTCAAAAATCTCCAGAAACCCGCCCCCACACAACCAATAACCTACATCAACTTTGATTTCGATCGCATCAGACCTTGGGTGGGGGCGGGCTTACGAAATTGTAGGTTTTAGGCAATTATTGTCGGTAAAACCAGCCCCTACGAGGCAGTAACCGATATTATTGTTTTTTATCCAGATGTAATTACCAATTATCAATTACTCTAAATTTATGAATCCCGAACCAGAAATTCGCCGCCTGTTAGATGTGATGCCCGCTTCCGGCCGCATGACGTGTAAAATTATTAATAAGCCACAACAATCAACGGTAATTGACTGCGATTTTCCTTTGCCTTGGAATAGCGCTCGGCCAATTTATATTAATTTTGATTTGTGGAGGCTGCTATCTAAGCCGCAGCGGGATTTACTGCTATTGCGGAATGTGAGTTTTGTGTGCAATGTTAAGTGGTTTAAACCGGATATTTATCAAGGTGCGGCTCTGGCGGGGATTGTCGGGACTGTTGTAGAATTGTTGCAGGGAGATGCGATCGGCACTGCGATCGCGGGCGGTTTGACGGGACTTGCCATGACTCGAATTTGGCGCGACAACCGCAGTTCCCAAGTAGAGTTAGATGCAGACGAAGGGGCGATTAGAGTAGCGGGAAGGCGCGGTTACAACGAAGCGGAAGCGGCCGGACATTTGCTTGGGGCGATCGAGGCTGTGGCGCAAATTGAAGGGCGCAGTTTGGATTTTAATGAGTTGATTCGGTGTCAGAATTTAAAGGCAATATCGGGTATTTCGGCGGTGGGCGTGCCCGATAGTGTCAGGCAAGATTGAAAAAAACCTAGATATAATCAAGACGGAAACCCATAAAATCCACAACTATGCTAATCCTGCCAAAACTGGAAAACCTGCACAATACTCTACCTATAGAAGGAGCTGTCCGAATTGAATTAGTGGAAGGCATACCCATTTTTAGAGCCTCCACCGCTGTCAAAAATCGAATCCAAGAACTGTTGGATAAACAACAAACTTTGCCCCTAAATCCTGAGGAAGAACAAGAACTCAATCTTTACGAAGAAATTGACGATTACCTCAGTTTTGTCAATCGGACTGTCCGCAATCTTTTCTTGGGTCAGATTCAGCCTACTGTGTAGAAATGTCCGCTCGCCGTCAAATCTCTGAAAATATCCAAAATCAAGTTCGTCAGAGAGCAAACTGTCTGTGCGAATATTGTCATGCCTCCGAACAATGGCAGTACGTAGAGTTTACTATCGAGCACATCATTCCCTTAACTAAAAGTGGGACTAACGATATTGACAATTTGGCACTAGCTTGCTTTCACTGCAACCGCAAGAAATCTGATAAAACTAGAGCGATAGATGCTCAGTCAGACGTAGAAGTACCGTTGTTTGACCCCAGACAAGATAGTTGGAGCGAACATTTTATTTGGTCTGCCGATGGATTATCAATAATTGGTTTGACTCCAATGGGACGAGCTACAGTTACAGCATTAGTCTTAAATCGAGAGAGAGTAATTAATATTCGGGCCGCTGACAAAGCTATAAAACGACATCCACCTGCCGGCGATTTAATTCAGTCAGAAAGTTGAGTATACTGACAATTACTCAAAGTTTGAGCGGCTACCTCTGCCACAAAATTTGTACTGCAATGAAAGATCGATTCCTGCGGAAAGCTGCCCTAATGCAATTATTTTAATCGAAAGTGCGATCGCCCGATCCATCCCCTAAGACTTACCTATGACTTAGAACAATGATAAACTTGATATTCATACCCATCCACCGCAGGCAACTCGCGCGATTCAACCTGGCATTTTTGTGCTTCTAGATTCACAGGTGCGCGAAAATTAACCAGCCACAAATCTAGCGGGCGTTCTAATTGACTGAGTGTTTTATAAAGTGTCCCTGCCGCTATTTCTGGTGCATCCCTTCTCTGATTAGCCAAAAGAAACAGCGGAGAATCAAAGGCTTTAACTTCTTCTTTCTTCCTAACATCCGTTACATCCGCTACAAAATCCGTTGCCGAACTTCTTTCCCATTCCCACCCTATCCCCATCAACTCTCCTATTTCTACATGAGTCTTTTGAGTAGTAGCAATTAACACGGGAACTTTCGAGACTTCGCGGATAATCGGAATTAAAATATCTGGTTTGTAATATTTGCGATAGCCGAGATTGGAATTTACTGTCACACCGCTAAAAAAACCCATTGCTAAAATTAGTAGAACTGCTTTTTTGCCAGCAATTTCCACAGCAGGTAAATTAAACCATTTACTTTTTACTGTAGGTGTGTTAAAAATAACTGCCAAGGTTGCTCCTAACAGTAATATCGCCCCCGGAAAGTAGACAAAATTGTATCGAGCGCCGCGAGTTAGGTCAATTCCGAGAATATATGCAAAGCTGAAAAATAGGAAAATTGCTCCTAGCACAAATCCGCCGAAAATAACAGTACCTAAACGAGTATTAGTTGTTTTTAAGGAAGTTTTAAGAGCGCCTCTCAGCAGAGGAAGCGCCCAGATCAAAAATATTGCCATTGCGATCGCCGATGCAACTACTACTGCCAAATTTGGCGATTCCACCGGCAGCAGAGACATGACAGTGATCCATCCAGCTAAAGCTTGAAAAATCGGCCCGATCCAATCTATAAATGTGCGATCGCCGCTGACAATCCAATTAGTTAGTTCGCTGCCGTACTTGTTTGACAAAAATACCGGCAACCAAACTAAACCGCCAGCTAAAGTACCTATCGCTACTGCGAAAAACCGCCAGATGATTTTAAATTGCCAAATATTGGGCTGGTGGCTGTTGGAAATTGGCAACTTTTCATTAAACTGGTGCCAGATTACAGCAATTAATGCTATTGCTTCGGCACACAAAGTCAGTGTAAAAAAGTAATGAACGGCAATTCCCAGACAGTTAATGACTACCCAAATCAACAACACCCAAACAGGCATAGGAGCGCCATTTTGCAGTTTTTTGACAGCTAATGTCAAGCAAAAAAGAGAGGCAATAACTAATAAAATTCCTAAAGTGTAATGTCGAGCTTCTTGAGCGAGATAAATGCCGTAGGGAGAAACTGCCATCATTGCGGCCGCACATTGACCGACTAAACGAGAATTAAAAGCAAACTTGCCCAAAAAGTAAATAGCGGGAACTGAAATCACGCCCAATAATGCAGGAAGAGCTCGCCCAATCCAAACTAAACTATCCTCGGAAGGCCCAAACAACCGCATCCACCAGTGGGCGAGCATAAAATACACTGGTGGATGGTTGCTTTCTAGCAGCAAATTGCGGAGTACGTCGGCGGTGTCAGCATCGGGGCGCAATTGTAGCGGTTGTAATAATGTAGAAAGATCGATCGCGCGATCGATCGGCACACCGCGAAAACTGTTGCCCAAACTAAACACTAGAGTCGAAAACTCATCCGTCCACAGCGGTTTAGAGTCCAAATTGGCAAAGCGCAAAATAAAGGCGATCGCCGTCCACATAAATAGCAACAACAGTTGTTTTTTATTAATCATTAATTCAGTTATCTAAAGGCAGTTTGCAGTTGGCAGTTTGCAGCGATGAGTTGTCAGTTCCAATAACAACTAACAACTCACCAAACTCCCAACTATTTTTGAACGTCCGTCACCCGCCAACTCAGCTTCATATTGATCCAGAAATTCCACAGAGTCACAGTTGCGATCGCAATTAACTTAGCCAAATATTCGTTTACCTTAAAAACATTAAACAGCACATTCACCAGCAGCACATTCATCATCAAGCCGATCAAACAAATCGCATTAAATTTCAACAGCCGTTTCAAGCCCTGGCGCTTTCCAGGCTGCCGCTTAGAAATATCGCGAAAAGTCCACAAATCGTTCCACAAAAAATTATTGATAATTGCCACTTCAGCAGAAAAGATTGCACTGCGAGTCAGCCCCAAACCGAGGACAGTCCGCAGCAGGTAAAAAACTCCCATATCCACAAACACGCCGCTGAAACCAACCGCGCCAAACCGCAGGAATCGGCCCACCGGCCAGCGGGCAAAGCGCAATCTGAGCAAGTGCCGCAAATACTCAATATACTGTTTCCAAGTAACTTTGCTCTCGCCTTCTTGCCGCTCCTGAAACACGTAACCAACTTCTCCAATCCAGCGGATTTCCCCCCTAGCGAGCACTTCAATCAATATTTTGTAACCGGCAGGATTCATGATTTTGCCGGCTATGCAACTGCGACGTATCATAAAATACCCGCTCATCGGATCGGAAACTCGGCCCACGACTCCCGGCAGGATCAGCAATCCCAAAGTCTGAGCGCCCCGCGATAAAAATCGCCTGACAATGCTCCAGTCGCTCACCCCGCCCTCGCCAACGTGACGGCTCGCAGCGGCCAAATCGGCTCCCCGCTGAATTTCTGCTAAAAGCTGCAACAGCGTCTCCGGGGGATGCTGCAAGTCGGCATCGATGACGCCCAAAACCTCGCCCCGAGCCGCCTGCCACCCGCGAATTACGGCTGTGGAAAGTCCCCGCTCTTCTTCCCGGCGCATCACCCGCAATTGCGGATATTCCGGTGTCAGGGACAGGGCGACTTCCCAGGTGCGATCGGGGCTGTCGTCATCGACTACAATTAATTCATAGTCGCCGGGAATGATGCCATCGAGCAATTGAGTCAATTGTTCCACAATACTCTTGATATTCTTGCACTCGTTGTAGGTGGGAATGACGAGGGACAAATAAATTCCCGGTGTGCGCGCGGGTGTAAAAGTTGAACCGAAAGTCTGTAAAGCAGGAATTTGCAAAGGCCCAGACGGCACTGGCAAGACCTGATTTTCTTGGTAGATGCCCATAATTTCAGTTCCCAGAAAGTCAAGGATGGTTTGATATTACTTGAGATTTTAAAATATCGTTCCTCTATAATTGATTGTTAAAATATAAAAATGTCTTTATTCTAGTCAGTAATTATGTAGTTGAGTGTAAAAGAAAACTGTGGATGCAATTCTCGATCGAGCTTTACAAGGTTATAACATCTCTTCTGCAGAGGCCTTGGTACTTTTGCAGCAAAGAGATCCCGATGCGCGAGCTTCTATTCAAACAACCGCTGACTTGCTCCGCCGCCAACAATCAGGGGATACTGTCACCTACGTTATCAATCGGAATATTAATTTTACTAACATTTGCGAGCAGCATTGCAGTTTCTGTGCATTCCGCCGCGACGAGGGAGATGAGGGCGCTTTTTGGTTAGATGCAGCTCAAATTCAGGAAAAGGCAACTGATGCAGTGCAGCGGGGTGCAACGGAAATTTGTATGCAGGGCGGCTTAAATCTTCAAGCTAAGCTGAACGGCGCATTTTTACCTTATTATCTGCAATTGGTGAAAACTATTAAAGATAAGTTTCCTCAGTTGCACTTGCACGCTTTTTCGCCGCAAGAAATAGAATTTATTGCCAGAGGAGATAATCTTAGTTTCAGCTATGTAATTTCGGCTTTGCAGGATGCGGGAGTGGGTTCGATGCCGGGAACGGCGGCGGAAGTTCTCGACGATTCTGTGCGACGGGTGATTTGCCCGGAAAAACTAAATTCGACAACTTGGCTGGAAATTGTGGGAACTGCTCACCGTCTGGGTTTGCCGACAACGAGTACGATGCTTTGCGGGCATATTGAGACGGCCCAACAGCAGGTTTTGCATTTAGAAAAAGTGCGATCGCTCCAACAAACTGCGATCGACCAAAACTATCCAGCACGCATCACAGAATTTATTTTACTACCATTTGTCGGACAGGAAGCACCGGCTCCTTTGCGGAGTCGAGTCGGCCGCGACCAACCAATTTTAGCAGATACATTGTTACTCACCGCTGTATCGAGAATCTTCTTGGGAAATTTGATTTCCAATCACCAGCCGAGTTGGGTTAAATTAGGTTTAGATGGAGCTACAGAAGCGCTGAAATGGGGCTGCAACGACATCGGCGGTACATTGATGGAAGAACACATTACAACAATGGCCGGTGCGGTTGGCGGCAGTTGTCAATCTGTCGAAGATTTGCAAAATGCAATTAGTTCTTTGGGGCGGAGTTATCAGCAAAGAGATACAATTTATCGACCTTTAGGGGTTGACAATTTTGCAGTAAGTGTGTGATTTTTTGGACGCGAAGTGCGAAGCGCGTAACGCATCCTAGGAGTTTAGCCGTTAGCGAAGCCCTCGGAGAGAATCGCACTTTCAAATTCTTCTAGCGCTTGCAAATTTCCCACCTGCCAAGCACGTTCCACTGTAGCCGGAATCATCTGGGCGATCGCGATTTCTGGAAAATTCGGACTAATATCCGATTCTACATACTCTCCATCTTGCAGCAAATAAATGCGAAGTCTGCCGCTGTCATAAACCCATACTTCTGGAACTCCAATAATTTTATAGGCATCGATCTTAGTTTTAGAAGTAACATCCGTCTCAATTGCTAAATCGGGCGGCGGATCGTCCGGTAAAAGTCGGCGGCGGCCGATCATCTGTTGATAATTTAGAATGTAAAAGCAAGCATCAGGTTCAACTCCTGCTGCACCTTCCCGTTTGAAAGTAGTAGAACCAAAAGGTTGGTATCTTCGGCCCGCCGACTTGAGTAAAATTTTGACAATATCAGAGATTAAATCTCTGGGAATTTCGTGTTCGGGTAAGGGAACCATAATTTCTAAGGTACTGTTGCTGTAGGCAATTCTAGTTCTTCGCTTTTCTCCTAATTCCTGCAAAATTGACTCGAATTCCAGCCAATTTATATTGGGAATAGTTACGACACTACCGGGAGAAAGCGTTATTTGGCTAACAGGTTTTAGGACGGGGGTGATAACAATCATAAGCTGAATTGCGAGCTAGTTGTTAAGTTTGTGCCAAGGGCAGGCAGGATGCCTACCCGACAAGAGTTTTTGGATATATCTGTTGAGTTTAGCACGGGCAACGAGAAGAGATTCGCGATCGCACTTTTGACTCAATTCTAGAAACATCGATCGCACATTTATGACTTCATTGCAGCCGGATTAATTTGACTAAAAGACTCATGATTTCTCCCTGATCGGGTGTAATAATGATGCGGTTGTCGGGAATGGCGATCGGATGAGTCCAACGAACAGCTTCTTCGTAGCGCAATGCGTGCAGTTGGTGGATAGTTCGGCGTACCCCCAGCGGCGAACCGATGATGACGTGACGGACTGCTTCGCGATCGCCCTCAAAGGTTTGGTTGGTTAAAACATTGGGCGATGTTTGGTTCGATGATGAATCTTGCAACATAGCTTTGACTAATAATTTTGGATAGGTTTGATGCTTTGTAACGGTAAAACCGCGTACAATAACAAGTTGAAGAAAAGACAGCAATTCCCCTACAGCACAAGTGGCTTAGCTGGTGCTGTCTAATCTCTCTTGCTATAAGCGTAAATTAAATAACGGTATACGTCAACGTATTTAATAAAACCGTGCATTATTTAACATAAAGTAACAAATAGCCTATGGAAATCTCAGAAAGAGCCGAGCGATCGCCCCTAATGCGACTGAGAGTTCAGCGGTTTATGACTCAAAAGCAGCTAGCAGAAGCACTTGGAGTCACGGAAGCGACGGTAAGGAATTGGGAATCGGGGCGATCTGTACCGAAGCTAACGCCTGTTCAATACAAGAAGTTGCTAGAGATTCTGCAAATTACCTCTGCTGAATTACCAGACCAATTTGGTTTTCCTAGTGATGCTGATGGATAGAATTCATATCATTTTTGTTATTGCCATTCATCGTTTCAACTTAACCAGAAATATCGCTTAACCCGAAATACCGCCAGGGGTTTAAACCCCTGGCGGACAGCGGGTATAACGTGTTTGATTTTGATAACTTATCACCTACTTTGAATCTCTACAAACTTCTGAAAGAGGGGTACTTGAAAACGATAACCTTCTTCAGTCACCTCCAGCACTTCTTTATCCACAAGTCTCTGCCATAAGCGACTTTCTGCTACCGCTAAAACTGGTTCATTGATTAATTTATGCAAAAACTCTCGTTCTGATTCCGTTAATTCTTGATAGCGTTCTCGAAATGCAGCCCCCCCTTGTTCCAAACTTTTGAGAATCGCAGCCTGCACGTCATCTGCTGTTAATTGCCTTTGTTTTTCCTGATTTAACCTGGTCTTTTCTCTGTTTATTTCATTCAGGCGATCGACAACTACGCGACACATCAGTTGTACATAATAAGGTTGACACCGCGTTAAGTAAATAATTTTATCAATCGCGGCTTCTGTATAAATGTCGGAAAAATTATCAATTGGATGCTGAATTAAATCCCGCGCCTCTGTTTCCTGCAAATACGTCATCCGTAAAGGGTGCATCTCACTTTGGCACATACATCAAATTGAAAGTTGACCGTTGAGATAAGCACAGCGAAGAGCAAGCATAGAGGAAACGTTCTCAA
>NZ_SRRZ01000240.1 GCF_013179805.1 Microcoleus asticus IPMA8
ATTGCCATTTGTTTTCTAGCTCGCGGTTGCCCGCGCCGTCGGGTTTGGTAAATTTCACCAGCGGCAGCGCTTGGCTTACCGATGTAGGCAATATTTTAAACCCGGCTTTTATCAGTTCGATCGTGGTTTGCGCGGCTTCAATAATCCGCTTGCAGTAAATCGGCGAGCGTCCGAGGGCCAGCTTGCAGTATTCGGCGAAGTCCTTAAATTGCCGTTTGTACAAGCGGTTGCGGCGTATGACGGCAAGCATGACACCCTGTCTTACAAAATCCAGAAATGACAGTTTAATCTCGCGGGTTAAATCGGCTAAATCGTTATAAGGGACGGCTGCAAGGGTTTCTTCCTCAAAGTCCAAGAGCGGTTGAAATTCACTAAAATCTGCGGTTATTTCCATAGTTTGTCAATCGTGATAGATGGATGATTCGTCATAATGATCGGGGTCTTTGATGACGGCGGGCATATTCTCCCAAGCGTCCATAAAATTAGTTGCGTGCCCCGTTCTGTCGTCCGCTCTCCAAACAAACTCTCCTTTATCATTTCTGTGAATTGATGCAAAGAAGTGTCCGTCGTTGAAAGTGAGCGACCCCCACATTTCAAAAACTACATAAGAATCACCAACCAATTCACCCGTTAGCTTGATGGTGTTGTCAGGTTCGTACCCGTTGTACAGGTAGCGATACCAATGGGCTTTTTCCATAACAGCGAAGGAGGGAGGAAGCGATCGCCCTGTGACGGGGCAATCGCAGGAGTAAGCAAATGATGGAGATATGGAAAAACTATTTAGATAATTTCATCACCTCCTGGGGGCGATCGCCCTTGCCGACTGCTACCAGCAGCAGCCATGCAGTAAGTAATGCAGTAAAGTTCTTCGGGGTTTGTGTGTCGGTTTGCGATTAAACACTTTTTGCTGTAGCCGATCACCCGTGAGGTAGTGTGCTCAAGTCGTGTCCGAGTTGTGTCCGAGTTGTGTCCAAGTTTTGCGTTAAAGCACTTTTCGCTGATGTCAGAACCGATCGCCCTTGGTGGAAAATTGGGCGGCTTGGGCCCCGGCAAGCGCGCGCCAATCCCTGTGTCGGGCGGTTCGTCGGTGTCGCTGTGTCGGTTTGAGCGATCGCACCAAGCGTCAAAAGTCGGGATAGAAAAAGTGCTGGAACTTTCAATCGCCGACAGTGACAGTTCCATCATGGATGAAGCTTTTAAGGGCAGATTTTCGGCTTCTGGCTCGTACCATTCGTGCGGACACGGTGCCCACTCGCACATCGAATCCATAGACGCAGCAAGCGATTCGGGATTTTCGGCATCCCAGCGAGCCATCGCCTCGTTAAACGCATCGATGTCTGCAAAATCATCAAAGTCTGGCGGCTCGCCGTCTGTTTTCGGTTCGAGCAAGTTGAGTTGCCCGGTGGCTTCTGCTTTGTAGAGAACTTCGCCGAAGTAGGGCGGGTAGGTCGCGAGAAACTTAGGGGAGAAAGTCACCGGGGAAGCACAAAAGCCGATCGCACTTTGACTGACTTTTGACTGACTTTCCAGCCGCCCCTTGCCCTCGCCTCGGTTGGGCGGTTGCTCGTCGTTGAGGACTGCCGCTAGTTCAGGTGAGTGATGGAATAAAGCTCGCCCTCTATCTCTTTGAGCATTTCTTTCCACTTCCAATACTCGATCGCCGTCTTGACTTCTTTGTCTCTCAGCTTTAGCGCTCCTGCTATCTCCATCCAATTGGGCGGTCTCAAGGCGTGAATGATGTAAATCATCACTCGCAATTCCGAATCTTCCAACATCGCTGATAGTCTCGGTAATTTCTGTTTGGGCGATCGGCTTCTGAGCACGGGGATAAACGATGCAGCCGAACTTCGACTCGATCGGCGGCTCCTGGGCTTGAACTGTAAAGTCCTGTAAGTCAATGCCGTCTTTCGTTTCAGGCTTGTAGATCGGCGGTTCCTCAGCTTCAAGTACGATCGGACCGGGGTAGTGCTTGATCCGACAGTAATGGCAGTGCAAGCAACGAATTACCGGCTTGTCTAAATAATCTCTATCGGTGTACAAGCCGTGGGTAGCGCCACAACTCGGACACTCGACCGCTGCTGGGGAAGATTCGATCGGCTCCTGGACTTGAACTTCGATCGCCTCCTGAACCGGTTCGACTTCGACACCGGGGGAAGTTTCCAGCAGTTGCAGCAGCGGGGGTACAACGCCGGCGATGGCATCGATCCAGTTGCGGCGCAGTCGTCTGTCGCCCTCCGGGAGCACGTTCATCTGCTGACCGATTTCCTTCAATTCCTTTAAATTCTTCTGTTGCAGGTTTTCCAGGGTGTACATAGGGTAGGGGAAAGGGCGGAATTGCACTCCCGCCCAATTCGTTTAGGTTTATGCAGGGCAATCTCAAGCAGCCTTATGCAGTATTGCGTAAGACTCTGAAAATATGATATAGTCTTACGCATTACAATCTCAATATCTTGCGCAAGACTTGTTATTTTGAGGGAAGACTTTATGACTGAAGACTATGGGCAAAAAAGCGAAGCAACTGGAATACGGAGAGAAGAAAAGTCGCAGGAGTTACGGATTGACGCCTACGGGGGCGAAGATGCTGGACGAATTAGCGAAGGATCTCGGAATCAGCGCATCACATCTAATCGAAAAAGTAGCAAGGAGGGAACTGGCGTTAAAAACACCATTGGGGGAATTCTCGACCAACTGTTAGAGGATGCAGAAAAACAGTTGGCTAAAAGTAGAGAGTGCATCGTGTGGTACAGGGAAGAGGCAAAGGAGTATGAGCAAAAGATTCAAAACCTGCGCAAGCTCATAGAGTTACAAGACCAAGAACAGCAACAAGCAGAGTCATCCAACGATAACCGCGGGGAAAACCTCGCAGAATAGCAGTCATAGAAACCAGCACTCCTTAGGGGGCGCTGGTTTTGCGTTACTAATGACTAATAACTAATGACTAAAGGGCGATCGCACTTATGAATCAATCAGAACTTGTCGAACTAGCTGCCATCAAAGCAGAGATGCCAAAAAAAGAAGTAGACAAAGTGTATCGTGCGCTCAGGGATTGCATTATTCAGGCAGTCGCCGAGCGCGAGAAGGTGACGCTAGTTGATTTCGGCTCGTTTGAGGCCCGCGACCGGAAAGCTCGGGAAGGTCGCAACCCCAAAACCGGGGACAAGATGCAGATTCCGGCAACTAAAGTTCCTGCATTTTCCGCAGGCAAGCAGTTCAAGGAAGCTGTGAGCGGACAGTAAGACAGTAAGACAATGCCGATCGTCGTGAAGGGCGATCGGCTGTAGACAATTTGTAGACACACAGTAGACACAATGAAAAAACCCCCCGACTTGAAGAAATATACCGAGGAAGTGAACGCAATGCAGGACTTGCAACCTGCTACCGTGGAACTTCCGCCGCTGGCAGCCATCGCCATCATCAGCCACATACAGTTAGCGTGTCGGCATCCCGGTCTTGTCGAGGATGGAGTTACCAAGATTGCGATCGACACGGCGCGGCAACTGCAAAACCTGTTTAGCGAAACTTCAGAAACTTACAAAGTGCTGGAACTCGGCTGGAATCCCGAAGCCGACATTATGGTGCCGGAGGGAACCGAGGAAGAACCCTGGCAGCAGTGCGAGGAAGTCTGCGAGAGATTTCTGCAAAACCGCGGCTGCCGCTGCACTGGCTACAAGAGGGCGGAAGTTGTGGCGGGCGATGAAGATATCGACCCCAAAACTTTGGCGGCCGGCGCTGCGATGATGTACCAGCTCCAGCGGAATCTGGAGAGCGAAGGTTTTGAACTCGATATGTAGGAATTTGTCGATCGTCGTGAAGGGCGATCGGCTGTTAGACAAACACTAGACATCTCCGAAAACAATCAAAGCCTCTGTGTAGTTAAGCTCCTTGACGTAAATGTAATCATCCTAAATTAGCTAGTGTGCACGATAA
>NZ_SRRZ01000241.1 GCF_013179805.1 Microcoleus asticus IPMA8
ATTATTTTTGATGACTATCTACCCAAATGGAATTATCGTGCAGTTCCGACTATTTAGCAGACGCTAAAGTTATTAAATTTTCATTCCTCAGGATAAAAAGAAGGAAGAAGCAATAAAAGCAAGGGTTTTAGCAATTAAGAACGTTTTTACCCTATGGACGCTTTCTATAATAGTATCAAAAATTTTTCGATTGTCACCAAACCCATGTTCTGAATGTCGGCCGCACACTCAAAAATGGTATTTTATCAAGTTAACTTACGCTGAAAAACCCGGTTTCTGCCAAAACTCGCTTTTTTGACGGCCCGACTTAGGTGAAGAAACCGGGTTTCTGGAGGGAGCAATATCACATCCGGTTAGATAGGAATGATACCGAGCGTGCGAGCAGGGCGATCGCACTGCACTCTGATTATTCCGATGCCAGCAGAAACTCTATCAGGACTTTGTTACTTACTGCGAACTTAATTATTGTTACAGAGTAAAACATGATATTATACCTGTTTTTAAGAATAAGATTAATAAAAATGAGTCGCTCGATGTGATAAATTATAGCAACCGCGCCCGACGGTTAGCACATTCTTAATTATTGCTAAAAAATGAACTCTGATATTGCAAATTCAGTCTTCCTTCTTGCTTCTGCTATATGTTCAAAATCTCCATACCTGCTAGCGAAAGAATCAGCCAAGTACGGAGGCTAATAAATTTAGTAGCAATTGAAAATAACTGTTAAAACAAATATTATTTATCAGAGCTTGCGGTTGATATCGAAAGGTCGGTGAAAATAGCTGGCAGCCGAATTATAAAAGTAGAACCTTTATCCAACTCGCTGAATGCGGTAATGTCTCCGCCCATCATTTCGCAGAATTTCTTAGTAATCGTCAGCCCCAAACCAGTACCGCCGTACTTCTTAGTAGTTGAGGAATCGGCTTGCGTGAAAGGATCGAAGATTCTGGCTAACTGTTCGGGACTCATGCCTATGCCGGTATCTGTGACTGTAAAAACGATCCAATCTTGAGCGGAAGATAAGAGAGACAAGCTATTTTCAGGTTGGCCATCTCCTCTATACGCTCCAAGTCTTTTGCCTCTCTTTGCAGCCTCGGCGGGGGTTTCGACGGAGCGGGTAACAGCGAAGGTAATCGCCCCGGAGCAAGTAAATTTCGCGGCATTGCTGAGGAGGTTGAGCAGAGACTGCCGGAGTTTAGTCAAGTCGGTCTGCATCGAGCCAATATCCTCGGGGCATTGTATTTCTAGGATATTGCTATTTTTGTCTGCCATCGGCGCGATCGTGGCGACTACTTCTTCAACCAGATTTACAATGGTGAAGGTTTCCAGGTGCAAGTCGATGCGGCCTGCTTCAATTTTCGTCAAGTCGAGAATATCTTTAATTAGCACTAGCAAGTGCTGGCCGGCCGTGTTAATTCTCTGGAGGTCGTCGATGAACTCTTCGGCACCGAGGTCTCGGGCGTCTTCTTGCAGGATCTCGCTGTAGCCGATGATAGCGTTGAGGGGGGTTCTGAGTTCGTGACTCATGTTGGCGAGAAAAATGGTTTTCGAGCGATTTGCAGCTTCCGCAGCTAATGCGGCCCGGCGGAAATCTTCGGAACGCAAGCGTTCGGTGATGTCGCTGGTCATGATTAAAACGCACTGAGTGCTGGCGAGGTCGATGAGTTCCACTGACAGCAGCCAGTCGCGCACTTCGCCGGCTTTGGTGCGAATTTTGATTTCTTGGTTGCTGATCGAATTTTGTGCTTGCAAAATCTGGGCTAGCCGCCGCCCGTCTTCTGAATTGACCAAGATTTTTAACTCGCTGGCGGTGCGGCCGATAAATTCGTGCCGCAGCCAGCCTAATGAGCGCAAAAAGCTTTCGTTGGCATCGAGGAAGCATCCGTCTGTGAGGGTGCAGATGCTGATACCGACTGGGGAGGCGTGAAAAGTTTTGGAAAATCTTTCTTCTGAAGAACGCAGCGCGGCTTCTGCCCGCTTTCTGTCTGTGATGTCTTGGACGGTGCTGGTGATGTAGAGGAAGTTGACGGCGGCTTGTTCGTAGACTGTGCGGTTGCTGCCGTCGGGGAGTACGAGCCTGTAGTCGATGCTGTAAGGCTGTTGCTGAAATAAAGCTGCTTCGATCGAGGTTTTGACTAATTCTCTGTCTTCGGGGTGCACGTATTCCAAGAAGGCTTCAAGGCTGGGTTCAAAAGTTCCCGGTCGCTCTCCCAGGATGCGATAAATTTCCTCTGACCACCGCAATTGCTGGGTGTTGCGGTCTAAGTCCCAGTTGCCTAGTTGGGCGATGCGCTGGGCGTTAGCGAGGCTGGCTTCGCTGGCGCGCAGCGAAGATTCTGCTTGGTTGCGTTCGGCGACGGTGGCGGCTAAGACTAAGCCGGTGACGGCGATGACGGCGATGAAGGCTTGCAGGGATAACAGTGCTTGGGGGATGCTGCTGGCGTGTTTGAAAAAGGGGCCGCTGCTTCGGGCTATGCCCCAGATGGCGAAGCCGCAGAGGATGAAGTTGGAGAGGGCCGTGTAGCGCTGGCCGAATCGAAAGGCAGCCCAAACTACTAGGGGAAATGGTAAGTATTCGAGGGGATAGCGGGCGTAGGCGGCGCGGGTGCGCGAGCAGAAGACGAGCCAGCCGACTGCTAGCAGCAGCAGCAGCCAAATCGCTCGTTCAGCTATCTTTTTTTTGCGATGGGTGGAGACTTTGGGGAATTGTTGCCACGTCAGCAGCAGCGGGGCGACGAGCAAAATTCCCATAGCGTCTCCCACCCACCAAGTCGCCCAAATCGTGCCAAAATTGCTGCAGCTAGATAAACTGCTCAGGCATATGACAATGCTGCCAATGGTGGAGTTGATCAGGGTAGATGCTAAGGCTGCTAGTCCGACTATTCCTAAAACGTCTTTGAGCCGATCGAGCCGTGCGCTAAAGTTAATGCGCTGCAGTAGATAAGTTCCCGTCCACGCTTGCAGGGTTCTGGCGCCTGCCGAGATCAATGCCATGCCGATGTTGGCCGACGGTACGTTCATGCTGAACAGGAAGCCTCCGATCGCGATTCCCGGCCACAGTTGCCGCCCGAACAGTAGCAGGGCGACTTGGGCAATTCCTGCTGCTGGCCACATCGGGTAAATTTCTGAACTGAGGGTGAGGGTGGAAACGGCGAATTGCGACGCCCCATAGTAGGTCAGGGCGATCGCACCTACTGCGAGGAAGTACCGCCAGGAATGTCCTCTGATGGCGTTAAGGAACTTTGTCTGCATGGTCGTTTGGGGAAAAGGTTGACGGTTGTTGGGGTTTCAGTAGGTGGCACGGGACGGGCACAGGGTAGAGAAAATGTTTCTATTAAGTGATGGTAGGTCATGGGTGGTAGGTAGGGGGAGAACCTTTTGAACTAACTTTTTGTGGCGCCGTTGAAGGTTCGGTTTTTTTTTGCTGTGCGATCGAATCTGCGCATAAATTTCGGGGGTAGCCGTTTTTTGCCAATATATCTGTAATAACTAAGCATTTGGTTTGTAAATTTGGGGTTTTGTTAAAAATTTATTACCGAGGGACAGCCGGCGTCTTTTAGTGTCGGGCGATCGCAAGTCGATTTAACCTAACATCTTGCACCCTTGTCAATAATACCCAAGCAACCGATAACAGCGACACAAAATCTCAGCTTTCAGGTAAGCCCAAGGCAAGAAACTCGGTTTCTGACTATAAGTGCAGGCAGAAGTGATTTTAACTGGATCTTCAACCAATTAATTGATGCTTCAAGTCTTTTGATTCAATACAGTGAAAGCAGATAATTTACAGCAATTTTTTTTTTATTCTCTATTTCCCTTTGGCTGTTGCAATATCTAATACCAATTTCATAAAATAGTGCTACAGTTAGTAGAAGTGCATTTTGCAATTGACTAGCCAAATAGAGGTCAAAAAAATGTCAGGAG
>NZ_SRRZ01000242.1 GCF_013179805.1 Microcoleus asticus IPMA8
GGAACTTGTTTTTAATTGCTGAAATCACCAGTTTATAGGATTCGTATGTCTATTTTCAGAATCCTATCAAATAAGCATTCAACACTTCTGATACCAATCTTTTCCGTTACTTACTCCCTGATTGACAGCATCAGCTACTGTCAAAATAGGTTTTCCTGCCCAGACGTTATCGGCAAGCTGTGTTCGTAAATAATCAAATTGACTCATTGTTTTGTCCTAAATTTTAGCTCATTTTAACATACCAAATTCGGACATTTTATTAATTAATAATGCCCGAACTGGCGCTAGTTTCAACTAACTTTTAGCTCTCAAGGATTGACAATCTGTTCCTTGGCAAGTCGATCGCACTCACTCAACTCAGAAGTTGAATTCCGGGACAACCACAGCCAGGTAATGTCGTGAACTTCTGCTAATTTGTCGAGTTCTTCCCACAAATCCTGGTTGGCATTACGGTTCCAACTTTTGGTCATAGTATGAATGACGTAAGTTGAATCCGAAAATAGCGTAACCGTGCAAGGCTTTTTGAGAGCTTTCAACCCTTCGATCGCTGCTGTTAATTCCATGCGATTATTAGTAGTGGTTGTGTCAGCTTTACCACTAATTGCTTTTTTATTTGGCTTACCTGGAACTGTGAGAATTGCAGCCCAGCCACCGGGTCCTGGATTTCCTGAGCAAGCACCATCGCAATGAATGTTGACTACAGGTTTTGTTTGAGTTTCTGTTGAATTTTGTACGGCAACCATAAGACTTTCACAAAAATAGACATCAAAACCCCCTAGCGAAGCAGTTTATTTATGAACAGTTGTTACTTATAGTTTGGTATAATATAGCAAATAAACTACAGAATTAGTATGTCAGAATACACAGATTTATTGAGAGAATATGCACGTTTATCAGTCGCCAATTCTAAATTATCGATCGACAACTCGCAACTGTTAGTAGAAAATTTACAGATAAAGGCAGAAAGCATGAGGCTAGCCCAACAGTTAGAACACATGAAGAATCTAACCAAGGAAATGTATTATGAGTTTAGGCTCGATCGACCCAATGGAAACTTGAAAGAAAATAATAGAGAATCCCTGGAACTGAGCGCTGGCCGGACTCTCTATGTTGTTCAGTATCTCGATACTAAAGGCAATTCATTCATATCCACTGAAGGATTTACGTCGGAAGGTGACATAGCTCCAAAACTCTTTTACTTTGGATATGCTGTCTTCTTCTTGGTAGAAACGTTATTTCAACAAGGTTTTGCTACTTTACCTGACAGATTTTTAAGAATTCTTAGCCGAAATCCAAAATTCTTGAAATATGTCCTTAAGGAATTTCAGCGGGTTTTGTCATTGTAGAAAACCTTAGCTACAGAATTGAGTTTAATTACAATCTATTCTTGGTCTATTTGTGTGTGGATAGACAAATACTGCAACAATTCCTTGAGTAAGAAGACGACCCGTTTCAAAGGGACAATCAACTTTTTTAGGGACAATGTTGTTATCACGTACCCAATCCCAAAAATCAATTGCCACACCATTCTCTATTTTGGGAAATAGAGGCATAGCTACACCATTATGTTTAGCAACCCCCTCCCAAGCATGATATGGCATTTTGAAGTAGAATTCTGTGCCTTCGACAGAGGTAGGATAATAAATTTTTCCTACTAACGCTCCTTTGTCAAATCTGATATAATCTCCACAGATTAAAGCGTTATCGCACTCCCAAACTGCTGCTCTGGTAATTGGAGTTCCGTCTGTCGTAAAAAGACCCATCCAATTAGCATTAGCAAATCTCGAAATATTATTTTTAAACTTTTTTTCGTCGTTAAGGTCAACATTCTGGATATCAACACAGAAAACTGTCTCTGCTTCTGCATATAGTCGATCGAGTTCTGTCTGAGCCAAGTATCTTTCGCTGTGGTCGGTATCATTCAGATGATCCGCCACATAAGCAGCAAGGATGTAGGCATTGCTGATTACTACCCTTTCTGTTTCTTCAATTAACAAAACATCCGTGTCAGACGTACCGATCGCATACATCCCCTGAGAGTAGTCAGGATGGCTGCATTTCCGATGGTAAATCTTCCACTTTTTGGTCACAGGCGGGTTAATGACTTCGATCGTGATTCCTTCAGGAATATTTGGATCGTCTGGTTTTCCACCAGACAACAGCCACGGTAAAATAATTCGATTATCACCCTTTGGTTGATATTGAGCATCATCTGAATCATAGTCACCGTAAGTTTCGACTAACTTATGGATGAATTTTTGAGTAATTTCATCATTGGTTTGTGCATAGCTAAAATTGGAATTTTCTAGGATTGACATTCCATTTTTACAAACTTCCCACGCATCAAGGATTTTGGCATGAACAGAAATTAGCCGATGTTGCTTGTTCTTGCCTCGATCGAGTTCTAGGTAAACGCCATGACCGTCACTCTGTTGTGACTTGTCGATGATGCACTGAAGATTGAGTGTTCGACCCTGACTCATTTCCAAAAATAATCTTTCTTTTGGCTTCATCTTGCCTCTATTTTTACCCATGAGTTTTATCCTAAAAGTAAGTGAGCTAGAAATTGAAGGCGCATTAATGGAACCGTAGCTTGCGGAACACAAATTGATAAACCTGCCAAAGTGATTGCTTCTGCCCTTCCAGGGGTTCTTGGTTCTACTCCTGGGTTTGTTGGTGGGGGATTGAATTTCCACCAGTGGTCATAATGCAGTCCAGCCAAGTAAGGGGGAATCCCATTAACCACAGGCAAACTTCTGGATTTAACTTTTGGGTGCTTGGTAAACGATTTTGCGATCGCAAGGTGCTTTCCAACTTGGTCAGACCAGCCCTGCCACCCTTTCCGTTGCTTGAGCTGTAGGTCGTGCAGGTGGGCAATGATAAAGCATCTTTGCCTCTCGTGAGGCGCACCGCACTCCGACGCGCTGATAATTTCAACTTCTGCTTCAAATCCAGCCATTTGCAAGGCTCCCAAGATTGTTCGCAAGCCTCTATGAATGACTCCTTTTGGGTTTTCAATGATAACAAAATCTGGTTGGGCTTCAACGATGACTCTGTACATTTCCCACCACAATCCTGACTCAGAGCCTGCCAATCCTTCTTTCTTTCCTGCGTTGGATGTGTTTGTGCAAGGAAATCCGCCAATGACGATCGTAGGAAAGCCGATTTGTCTGAGTTTGGGTGGATGATATGTT
Organism: Microcoleus asticus IPMA8; assembly: GCF_013179805.1. Classification (GTDB taxonomy): domain Bacteria; phylum Cyanobacteriota; class Cyanobacteriia; order Cyanobacteriales; family Microcoleaceae; genus Microcoleus; species Microcoleus asticus. The sequence continues at coordinate 3,195 of NZ_SRRZ01000242.1, forward strand.
CTGATGTCTGACCAGATGGGGATATTAGGAAAGTGGGATTGCAGGACTTTTTGAGCATAAGGATTAATTTCGACAAATTCAAATGTTTGATATCGCTCGCCAAAAACTAATTTTGCTGCTAACTCAAATCCTCCAATCCCTGAAAATAAACTAATTGCTTGCATAGCTGATTATGCCCAATCCCAGTAAGTTCCTTTAGCTCTGGTTTTTTGCCGAATAGCTCCTTGTATTGCACGGTCACTTAGACCTAAGTTTATTGATGCTTCTTTTGCACTTGGATAAACTTCTCCTGTATCAAGCCTTCTGACAGGCTTTGAGGATCTCTCTTTGCTATGTTGAGCCATGTGGTCAACATGACGCATAACAGCAAGATTATCTATCCTATTATCAGTTCGATCGCCGTTAATGTGATGAACAACTTCATTATCTGGATGACCAATTTTATAAAAAGTTAACTGTCTGCCCAAATGTTTTTCCATCACTAAAATGTGTTCAAAAACGTAGTTGTTTCTTGCTCTGGGATGTTCTGGAGAATAAAGGCGAATGTAGCCTTTGTCACAAGTTTTACCTCCTTTCCAATTAGGGTTATTAGTCCCTTGCTGCGAAAACCGAGGTACTTTTTCAGTAATTGCTCAACTAGGGGAAAAAAGGGAGCCATGAATAGAGAGGGCTTGTTGAATAGCTTGATAAGCAGTTAAGCCCTGCCTTTTACCCG
>NZ_SRRZ01000243.1 GCF_013179805.1 Microcoleus asticus IPMA8
TATTTGACATCTCTACCGCAACATAAACCTATTCATATTCACTCATTTATTTATTATACATCGCTGATGTTATTAAATTTTCATTCCTGAGAGAGGCCGCTATCCTTCAGACTTTTCCCGAAAACTACCGCTTCCTAGCTCCTGGCGAGCGTGTCTGTTTCAGCAAACTGGGTCGTTTAATCGGAAACGCTGTTCCTGTCAAAATTGGCGAGGTGGTAGCGCAGAGCCTACTCGCTCATGTACAGAAGTACCCTAAGCAGCTCAAGTAAAAATGCAAGATTAAAAGTTTTTTTAACCTTTAATCTTGCATTTTTACTTGAGCTATTTTTTATTCCTCGATCGGCTTAGGCTTCTTAACCGGCTTAGGAAGAGGTTCCTTCGGCACAGGCGGTGGTGCTGCTGCTGCGGACTTGATGGTAGGACGCCCTACAGGAGCACCGTCACCGCTGGGCCTAGGAGTAAACGGACGCTTCCCTCCTCCTTTGAAGCCACCGGGCGGCTTGCTGCCAGGGGGGAATTTCCGCTTTTTAATCGGCAGGGCACCAATATTATTAGCCTGCTCAATCATCAGACTGTCAGCTTTCAATTTGACGTGGAAATCCCAAAAAAACCCGATCGCTTTTGTTGCTAAATCTCCCTTGAGTTTCAGTTTAAAAAACTTCATCTTGTCGTCATTCTTGCGGGGAGCTTGCTTGATTTTGACGATGACATACTTGTCTTCGTCTTGGGATTGATAAATCACCTCACCTCTAATCGAAAAATAGCCATCTTCAACATCAGGTTCCGAGGGTGGCAAAGATGCGGTAGATGCTTCGTCGCTAGTCTCAATCTCCGCTGCTTCCTGATTTTCCTCATCAGAGGACGGTTCGGGAGGTTTCTTGAGCGTTTCCGGCTCCCAAACTCCCATAATCTGGGCGTGCAAGTTGCCGTCTTCTTGCCTGGTGCGGGGATATACCACCCACAGGTGTTCTTGTTCCAGATCCAGGTGATTTTTGACTAAACTCATGACTCTACCCAGCAAAACTGCGTCGATGGCAGTTCCGTCGGCAGCGATCAGCATACCCCGGGTGAATTGTTCTTCTGATTGCGTGTAGCGGCCCCGCACCAAACCAACAGCTCGGTACTGTCTGGGTTCGCTGGGGGGGGGAATGGGATGTTGGCGCATGACGGAGGGTATGTCCTCAGCGCCCTGACTTTCGCTAGCAGCAGTCTCGGCGGTTCCGGGCGGTGCGACTGCGAGCGCTGGATTAGCGCTGGCAGATTCCGAAGGCGCGGATGGGGCGGATGCTGCAGGAGGATTGCTGGGCAGGTCTTTTGGCTTTGTTTTGTCCTTGTCGAGGGCAGAACTGTAGCGGGGTCGTTGCAGCGTATCCTTGGACGCTGGGGCGTCTGTTGGAGTTGGCGATTGATTTTGGTCAACAGGTGCAGCCAACGCCGAAGGCACCGGACTTTCGTCTGGTGTCTCAGGAATGGAATCTGTATCTTTAGGCGGATTGACGGCCAGTTCGCTGGGCTGAGCCTTGCGAGTTGAAGTAGATTTGGACGATTTGGAAGACCGGTTGGGAGAGGGGTTCATAAAAACTCCTTGCAGCGGAGACACATCCCTTAAGGGAAATTAGGAATAAACTGAAGAAACTGCTTTAAAAACTACTAGCACCTGACTTGGGGCTTGCGCCCGGAGGTCTGGTTGTGACCCGTCAACGCCAACTTTCAACGCTACCAGTGCAGATCGGTTGGCTGGCTGCTAAAATCCTTGCGAGCAAGGACTTTAGGAGTTGCTGACCGATCGATCGCCGATCGCGCCGAGTTGGAGTTGCTGGCTAATAGCATTTAGGATATTCAGCTTGCCTATTTTACTTAATCCAATTACCTAACGGGCTGATCCGCCATATTTTCGGTAATTTTTAGCTTGACCAGACTAAATTGGACAGACACCGCAGTCCTTGGGGCTGCAGGTCTGAGTGTCCAAAATTGTTTAGCTAGCATGGAGTTGTGGGTCTGTTACCATATTAGCTGCAAGTAAAAGGCTGCTTTGTCCGTTGGGACTTTGAAGTTAAAAACCTTTACCGTTGCACCGATCTAGTTAAATGGCAGATGCCCCCGGGCGATGCGTTAATTCTTAGAAAATAGTAGATTTTAAGCTGGGATAGTTGAATTATGGAAAAAGCAAACAAGCGTCGTGGGTTGATTACTGTGGTGGTGGTGCTGTCGCTCATCGCTTTTTTGGGATTTTCTCTTGTGCCAATTTTGGACAGTATTCTCAAGGCCAGCCAAGTGCAAAGTCGGTCAACTCCAACGCCTGTTCAGACGGCGCAGTCTGGGGAGAAGCAATCAGAGTTGCTGCAAGCTCAGGCGAGGGGGTACGAATTGGTTTTGCAGCGGGAACCTGACAATGTAACGGCTCTGCGGGGATTGTTGCAGGTGCGGCTGGAGTTGATCGGGCAAGGAGTAGGGGACATTAAGGATGCGATCGGTCCTTTGGAAAAGTTGGCTTCGCTGAATCCCGAGACTACTGAATACGGGATTTTGCTGGCTCAGGCTAAGGAACGCACGGGCGATCGCGAAGGGGCTGCTCAAGCTTACAGGTCAATTTTAGCGTCTAAGCCTGGGGAAATTAAGGCTTTGCAGGGGTTGGTGAATTTGTTGCTCGTGCAGCAGCGGCCGGAAGCTGCGATCGGACTGCTGCAAGATACGCTGAAGGCGGCTCCGGCTGCCAATCAGGCAAAACCGGAAAGTGTTGATGTAACTTCGGTGCAGTTGATTTTGGGACAGGTTTATGCTGTGCAGAAGCGCTACGAGGAGGCGATCGCAATTTATGACGAATCTGCTAAGGCTAATCCAAAAGATTTTCGCCCGACTTTAGGAAAGGCGATCGTGCTGAAGGAACAGGGCAAAACAGATGAGGCAAAAACGCTGTTCGATCGAGCTACTGAGTTAGCTCCTCCTAACTATAAAGACCAAATTAATCAGTTAGCTAGCGGCACTCCTTCGCCATCTCCAACAGCAGGAGATGCCAGTCCCGAACCTGCGGCTTCCCCAACTCCTGAAAGTGCGCTACCGAAACCTTAAGGAGTGTTTTAAGTACCTTATAACTGTAAGGACACAGCAGTGCTGTGTCCCTACCCATGCCGAGTTATTTAACCTAGATTTGAGATGACCAATTACTAATTACCAATTAGGTAAGACCTCGGAGGGAATTATGACTGCTAGCGTTAACCGCATTGTTGTACCTCCTGCTTTTCCCTACCACACTCAATTACCAGACTCCGACGGTACTTTTGTTGAAAATTTTCAGGAGCATCTGCAGAGTTTAATTTTAACTGATTCGATCGGGCAAATTTTGCAGCAGCGGCATCCTGACGGACAATATGCGATCGGTAAAGACTGCGGCATTTACTGGCGAGAAACTGAACCGGCGAAGGTGCAGAAGCTCCTGATTGGTTTTACGTTCCGAATGTACCTCCTAACATTGACGGTCAAATTCGGCGTTCCTACGTGCTGTGGCGGGAACGCATAGCACCGTTAATTGCTTTGGAATTTGCTAGCGGGAACGGGGATGAAGAGGGCGACCTTACTCCTTTATCTCGCACCGATGAAGGGGTAGTCACTAAACCTGGAAAGTTTTGGGTTTACGAGCGGGTGATGCGAATTCCCTATTACGGCATCTACCAAGTTAATAATGGCAGATTAGAAGTTTATCGGTTGATTGACGGGTATTATCAACTGTTAGAACTCAATCAACGCGGTCATTTTCCCCTGGGGGGGTGACGACCCGCCCCAAACCGATAGTTAGTAAGGATTGAGCCAACTTGTGGTAAAAAAAGATAGGCAGCAGAGTTGTTACACGCTTGCCTATCCAAAAAAATAATGATACCA
>NZ_SRRZ01000244.1 GCF_013179805.1 Microcoleus asticus IPMA8
ACTCGAAATAAACGTCGCTTTTATCAACAAGGTATGCGGGCTGCAACCCTGATTCGGTCTATCTCCTAGACCTCTTTGTCACCCCCTCAGCGTTTCCGGTTGCACGATCGACATGATACCGAAAACGATATGATTCAACGGTTTCAGACTTATTATCACCAATAGTTCTGTTTTTAGCTCAATTTTCGCGCTAATGGTTTTCTAGTATGTCCAAAAGCGCCTCTATATCTGCCAAGTTCGCCCCGGACTTTTTACGTCGGGCCTGCAATTGGTTGAGCAAGTCGTCTGTTTTGGAAATTGGGCGACGGTGGGAACCGATTTTTTATTTTCATCCCGATCGCCCCGCGTGATATTAAGCAGCAACTGGCAAAGTAATCACAAATTCCGTGCCCTGTCCTATTTGAGAATTTACCTCAATTTTGCCTTGATGCTTGGCAACGATTTGACAGGAAATAGCCAATCCCAATCCAGTGCCTTTGCCGATCGACTTTGTAGTAAAAAATGGGTCAAATATCTGTTGGGCACTGGCGGACGCAATTCCGGGCCCGTTATCCCGAATCTTGACGGTGACAGTATTGTCTGCAGTAACTTCCGTGCTAATCCAAATGGTTGGCGAATACCCTTTATCTCCCTTTTTCACCTCCTCCAACGCATCTATTGCATTGCCGATCACGTTCATAAATACTTGATTGAGTTGGGCTGGATAGCACTCAAGCGCAGGCAACTTGCCGTATTGTTTAATAACTTGAATACCTTGTTTGAGCCGGTGATTGAGAATTACGAGGGTGCTATCAATTCCTTCGTGAATGTCGGCTGATTTCATTTTGCCGTCGTCCGATCGCGAAAAGTTGCGCATGGATAGGACAATTTCACGAATGCGATCGGCTCCCATTTTGATCGAAGAGAGGGTTTTTGGTAAATCTTCTCTGAGAAATTCGAGTTCAATGTCTTCGATGCGTTCTAGAATGGCATCTGGTGGGTTTGGATAGGATTGTTGATAGAGAGTTACCAAACCTGTCAAATCTTCGATGTATTGGTTGGCATAGTCAATGTTGCCGCCGATGAAGTTGACGGGATTGTTGATTTCGTGGGCTATCCCTGCAACCATTTGGCCGAGAGACGACATTTTTTCGGTCTGAATTAATTGGGATTGAGTTTGTTTGAGTTCTTTTGTATACTCGCTAACTCGCTGAATCAATTGATTGAAAGAGGCTGCTAAAACTCCGATTTCGTCTTGGGTTGTGACTGGTACTTGCAGGTTAAAATTCGATTCGCGAGCAACTTGCTGAGCGACATCAGTAACGGTTTCGAGGGGTTGGGCGATCGCGCGGCTGGTTTTGTCCGCCAGCGCAACGGCGATGAGTGCTGAAATTAGCATACTCCCGAGAATAATTCGGTTGCGCAAACCTTCAGCTTCTTCTAATGCTTTGATTCCTTGCTGCTTGTGAATTTCTAGAGTAGAAATTAGCTTGGTTAAACTCTGAGCAAGGTTATCTAGTACGATCGCCTCTTGACCGCTGCTAGTCCTCAACATTTGTAGCTGTGCGGACTCGATGCTGTTGGGCGGCAAATTCCCAACTTCCGCTTCTTTTAACTGCAATTTAATTAGCTGACCGTAGTAATCAATAACGAGGGCAGATTTCTGCAAGAGACCCTGCAATACTGCCTCTTGTGTTGCTAGTCTCTTGGGATGTTCTCGTGCAAAAGATTCACTTTCTGAAATCAGGATTTTCGCCTGATTGATTTGCCCAAAAAACCGATCTTTTTCGTATTTCAGCGCCACAGTGTTTCCCAAAACGACTGGCAATCTCGCCGCGTGCGATCGGGCTTCAAATACGGTATTTTGCAAATTTTGCAGCAGTTGCTGCTGCTGTTGAGCAACATTTACCTGAACTAAAGCTTGCTTGCGAAAGTAGTCTCCCAATCTCAGTCCCGCACCAGTTCCCAAAATCGCTATGCTGATAGCTAAAGCATAGCCATAGCTAATTTTTTGACCGATCCGCAAATGGTTGCATTCTGCCTTTAGCCCAGTTAGATTAATAGTTGAAGTTTGTAACAAATGTTGTTGAGCATATTGCTTTTGCTGTACCTTGCTATTTTTGGACTTACTGTGGGTTAATAATAACATTGGAAGTTCCTCCCAAACAAATCAGGAGTAATTGAGCGAAGAAAAGCAGAATGCACTTATGCGGAAGGTCGAAAGCAGTTTTGAGTGTTTAATTTTTAATTTTGAAATCTTTCACTCAAAACTCAACGCTTCCCCTAGTATCTCTGTTTTTAGACTAGAGTGTTTGTGATCTCTATCAACAATCTATGTGATTATACGCAGATCTACAAAACTTATGATAACAGCGATTAGTATTTTTAGTCAGTTGGGACACAAAGCCCAACTACCGATTCTCCCCGTTTTTCTTTTTCTGCCAGTTCTAGGTTCAATTCCAGCACTTTTGCTAAAATATCGTCGCTGGTGCGATTCGTTTAGTCAAGCGCGACCTGATACAGCGGATTCCAGGTTTATGAATTACAGTAGCAGCTTGTAAACCAGTTTTTAAAGTGCTTAATATTAACTAAATAAGCGTGCTTACGCCAAGTAAAATGTCTACCTTCTTGCTAGTAGGAGGCGAAAACTTACGTAAAAAAGCTTTGAGTTGTGACCACCATAATTCGATCGGATTAAAGTCAGGAGAATAGGGTGAGACAGCCGATTCCATGTATAGATGATACACTGTATTTAGTACAGAAGCGAAAAAAATGAAACCTTATTCGATCGAGTTGCGCCATCAAATAGTTAAAATCTATGAACAAGGTGATACATCAATTAGGAAAGTAGCCGCCAGATTTGATGTGAGTAAAGGGTTTGTTCAAAAAATTTTAAAACAAAAACAAACGACTGGTCGCGTTCAACCCAGAAAACAGGGTGGAAGCCTCAAAAGTGTGTTAAACTCGCGCCGGAATGAATTGACCCATATGGTAGAAAAATATCCGGATAGCACGTTGTCAGAACCCAAGTGAATATTGGCGTTTGACCTACAACGAAGCTGTCAGCCCTAGCATGATGTGTCGTGAACTACAAAAACAAAATTTGACGCGAAAAAAAAGACCGTACGCAGTAGTCAGTCGGCTACTGAAAGAGTGCAAATTGTCAGGGGTTAATATTGGGAGAAAGTGAAAAAATATTGACCCTGACAACCTCGTTTTTTTGGATAAAATGGGCGTTTGATTGGGGTTGATACGAACCCGCGCACGTTCGAGATATGGTAGTAGAGTCTATGATTTAAAACCCTTTTATCGGGGTGCAAAAATAACAGTTATTGGAGCAATAAGGTTAAAAAAAGTAGTAGGATTAATGACGCTGAATGGGTCGATGGATAGTCAGGCATTTGCAGTTTTTGTAGAACAATGTTTAGTGCCAAACTTAGGGAAAAGTGCAGTGGTTGTTATGGATAATCTACCAGCTCATAAGTTGGCGGTGATTGAACCATTTGATTCAAGCGGCTGGTGCCACTGTCCTAAATTTATCACCCTATTCTCCGGATTTTAATCCGATAGAATTATGGTGGTCACAACTGAAAGCTTTTTTACGTCAGTTCTCACCAACAACTACCACTCCGGGTTGATGTTTTACTTGCTACGGCACGCTTATTTGGTCAATACCAAACACTTCAAAAACTGGTTTACAAGCTGCTGCTACTGTACTTAATAAACCTGGAATACGCTGTAAGTTATTATCAAGATGAATCAAGTATATTGACTCATTAACTCTCTACACTTTAGACATCTCCAAAATAGTAACATTTTGTGGTACAAGAAGATCGTAAAGCTTTTTTGAGACAGAAACATGAGCGACATCCTGAATCATA
>NZ_SRRZ01000245.1 GCF_013179805.1 Microcoleus asticus IPMA8
GACTTTGATTAAATTAAATCCAAACTACCAAAAGCTTCTAGAATACGGCTCTCTCAAAGCTTGACCGACCGAAAATCTGTCCGGACTGTTGCACGAGATAACGGGGTGAAATGAGCAACCGTATAGAAAGTTGCTCGCTTGGCTGAAACAACTGCTGGATAAGCTTTTCAGGTTTACTTCTCCAACGCTATTTCAGAGACTGATATCATGGCCGGTCGATTGACCATGATACGATCGACAGTTAATCAAGATCAAAACATTCTTTTGGGAGCGATCTTTTGACGATCGCGCTCTGGCGTTGAGTCGGTGCGGGTGGCCCAAGTAAAATTGATGTTGTCGTGGGCCTGAGTCTCAGGGAACTCAGGCAATCGAACTCGGGGTATAGCCGAGATACGATACTTTTGGCGAAACATTTCTTAATATTAGAGCAATCGTCAAGAGGTATCTGTTTGGTCATACATAAGTTATGCGATCTATAAACAGGCTCGAGCTATTCTACCTAAATCCACCCTCATCACACCAATTCCAGAACTCACCGTTCGGGTTGCCCAAGCAGCCTTCCCTTTAGGCAACAGCTTCATGCTAATGCGCGACGCTTTGGGTACTATCTTCACAGATCGCGATCGGGATTTTGCTGAACTTTTCCCCGACAGAAGTCAACCTGCCTTATCTCCGTGGCGACTAGCTCTGGTCACTATCATGCACTTTGTCGCAGGTCTGTCTGACCGTCAAGCCGCAGAAGCGGTGCGGAGTCGGATTGATTGGAAATATGCACTCTCTTTAGAATCGCTCTCCTGAACTTATGGTTATAAGTTTATCTAATCACAAAATCAAGCTAATACGCGATTCCTAAAATTATTAAAATTAGAAAAACCATACCCTTGCCGCATTATCAACTTAATCCGATTGTTGATTCCTTCCATGACTCCACTTGTGGTGCGCTCAAGAAAGTAGTTGCAAATACCCTCAAAATGATGCTTAATTGTTGATGCAGATTCTCTCAAAAATAATTGTGCATGATTTAGCCATTCTTTGATTTTGTTCTGCCATTTTTTGACCGTCAAATTACTCTCATATATTTCTCTAAATTTTTCTTTCATCTCATACGCAATTCTCAAACATTCGGATTTCCCTAGTGTCAATTCTAATTTATCCATCTGAAGAAGATTCAAATTTACTCGATTACATAATAATAAATATTTACTTTGCCTATCTGTTATTCCGGCTGCTCTACGTAACTTATTTAAGTCTTTATTAACTACTTTCATTACATGAAAACGATCGATAATAACTTTGGCATTTGGGAATACTTTTTTGATAACTTTAGGGAATCCTCCCCACATATCAACACTCACTTCCTCAACCAGCGAACCTCAATTGGTTGTTCCATAAGAACTTCAATGATTTCTTCACAGCGATGAGAATCAATCATCTCAATTAAATTACCTTCGGAGATGTCACTAACAACAGTCACCAAATTTCCTTGACCTTTTCGCATACTTATCTCATCGAGACAAATTCGTTTAACTCGTTTCCAATTCGGGTTTTTTTTATTGTGTTTGCCCGCTCAAATATTCGGCGTTGCTGAATCAGGGTATGAGACGAGAAAAAATGCGAGATTGGAGCCGAAAATGATTTCTTGGATTTTGATGGGGAATTGGAATATCTCCAAATTTTAGATAATGAATTAGTAATTTAATTGAATGTCCTAGCATTTGTGACGACTTAGAATAACAAAGAGTTTTTCTTTTTAGCCGAGCCAAGTAATGTCTGAGTCTTGTATTTTCACCCTCAACTCTTGTCATATAAGTTTTGCTAATAATTTGGTCTCCCTGCGGAACAAAAATTGGGTAAACTTTCCAGCCATCTGTCACATAAAAATAGCAGTTCCATTTACTAACAAGATCCCATAGTGGTTCAAAAGTTTTGGTGCTATGATCGCCTAAAACCCATCCTAAAATACCTGGCTTAAAATGGTCTACTGCCGTCGCTCGCCAGGTTTTGTTTTTTTTTTACTGACAAATGTTTGTAACTCATCTAATTCTCCCACTTCGGGATCTATTTCTGGAGCGTAACAATCTGGCAAGAGTTTTCCAGCTTCTTTTACCCAATTAATAATTGTAGTATGATGCACATTTTTGACTCTTTCAATGGCTCGAAAACCCATGCCATTAACATACATTTTTAGACATTCGCGTTTCACTTCTTCCGAGTATCCTTTGTGAGATTGATAATCATTTATAAATTGTCTTTTACATCTGACGCAAATATAATTCTGCTTGCCTTTTTTATGACCATTTTTATTGATATGAGTTGACTGACATTCCGGGCATTGCATAATATTCCTTTTAAATGTGTGTGATTTGTGACGCTCCGACGACCACTTCATCATACCCTAGTTCAGCAACGCCAAATATTCCTTTTATTTCGTCATAACTGGAGTTTAGACTAAAGAGTACGATCACCCTCAAGCAAAAGTGAGCTCGCCACAGCACAATCGAAGGGATGAGAGAACCAACAACAGGCAAAAAAATACCGGGTCAACTCTGCTTGAGTTGACCCGGATGGCGGAAGATAGGGAAGTCTCACCAACCCGATCGACCGCTATGAATAATGTTGTGACTATGGTTGCAAGAGTTTCGTCAAGCCATCTACAACAATCTACGTAAAGCGCAAGATGCTACCTTTGAGTTAAGGGATGCACTCGGGAGCATCCCGGTTTTGCAAAAGCCTCAAATGGCCAAGAGGTCGTTGAGGTAAGCACAACGAAGTTTTAGCATTTGATTGACATTTTTTTTCAACCATTGAGCGCCAGAAATTTTCAACCTTCTATCTATTTGTTTGACCGTCGATTCCACCGCTCCCGAGCCGATGGAACAAATCTTGTCTTCTGATAATTGCTCATAGTTAACAATTCGATAGCGATGTTTTTCTAGATACTTGCAAAAGTTCTGGGCGGTTTTTTTGCGACCCGACTTAAATAAATCTAGGGTGGGTTCGACCCGGCCTTGCCACAAAAATTCCTTGGCTTTGGCTAGACGTTTCAACGACCCTCCCACTTTATATAAATTTTCAATTAAATGATACCAATCTAAAATTTCGCGTCGGGTTTTACCAGGATTCAACTGGCTAATAATCTTCCATATTCCCTCATGTCCATCACCCAAACAAGTTAATATATCGGCTAAATGCTGATGGTTTATATACTTAATTAACGCTTCATTATCTTGATAAAAAGCCCCATAATAACTTTCATGTAACCGCACGGCTTTATAATCTTGCCAATGAGACCCTTCTGGCAACTTCCCTCTCAGACGGACTTTCCCTCCATCTATGCTTGTTTCTTTGACCTCAATTTTGGCATGAGGTTCTGACCATTCTTGTTTTTCTACCAATCGATGTAAACAAGTGTGTCCAATCTTTACTCCTGTCTGAACTTCCATTTCTTGGGCAGCATTTTCGTAGGAAAGATTAGCTATTTGACGGAGACAGCATTTTTCAAATAATGGAGATAATCGAGTAGATTTCTTGATATCTAATTTTTCGGCCTGTTTTTCAGTAATTATTAATTCACCAATACAGCTTTTTACTGTGCGGGGTCGTCCGGCTCTCCTGAGTTTATGGTGTAAAATAGATCAACCAATACAGTTATAGTGATGAGCTTTCATTTAGACTATCTATTAGACTTGCCTGGAGTCAAGGTTGAAACTTGCACTCAAATTGAAGGACAAATTTACTTTCGTTTG
>NZ_SRRZ01000246.1 GCF_013179805.1 Microcoleus asticus IPMA8
ACTCCTCCTACAAATGCAGTTCACGCTTCTGTTGACGCTCTACCTATTATCCTCTCTGGATAGCACTTTTACAAAACCGGGATGCTCCCCACGGCATTGCCGTGCCCTACTGTTCGCTTTGAGTTTTGATAATTGGTATAAGATTGAGGATTGTAGCAAGACTTTTTTAAATTGGTATGATGAGAAAACTCTAATTTTAGACCATCAAACAGTCGTCAAAACTTGCTCTCTCAACTTGCCGATCAACTCATTAACCCCCCCCGTATTCAAACGGTAACTCAAAGGATGACCGATTAAATAAGCCGAACTTTCAAACAAAACATCAATTTCTACCAAACCATTTTCTCGCAAAGTTTTGCCTGTCGAAACCAAATCCACAATAGCCTCCGACATACCCGTAATCGGTCCCAACTCCACAGAACCGTAAAGCGGCACAATTTCCACCGGCAAATTCAAATTGTGAAAATATTCTCTGGCACAGTGTACGAACTTAGAAGCAACTCTACCGTGAGGAGGCAAATCCACCGTTCGTCGATAAGAACTAGAACCCTTCACCGCCACAGACAGCCGACATTTGCCAAATTTTAAATCAATTAAATTGGCAACTTTCGGAGTTTTTTCCCGCAAAACATCATAACCAGCAATCCCCAAATCAGCTTGACCGTATTCCACATAAACCGGCACGTCGTGCGTCCTTACTAGCAAAGCTTTAGCTGTTCCGGTAGGGTCATAAATTTGAAGTTGTCGGTTAGAAGAATCGAGAAAAGCACTGAAGTCTAATCCAACCGATTTAAACAGCCGAATGCTATCTCCTAATAGTCCGCCTTTGGGAAGTGCAACAGTAATCATGTCAATTTTTAGAGTGTAAATTGCTTAATTTGGGAAGGGCGCGATCGCGGCACAAGCATAAACAGCTTTTACCAAACTCAGAATAACACATAGAGTTCATAGCGAAAAATAAATTTCGGGTATTGCTCGATCCTTTGTTTGAGTATATATTATATTTAGTCACTTTTTTAAAGGGCGGTCAGCATGGAAAAAAATCAAGAGTTTGACAGTCAAGAATTTGACGGATAATTTCACAGTGTAGACCCGGATTTCCTGAAAATTACAGTAGATGAAATCCTCTCAGGCGGCGGTCTAGAGGACGAGGAAATGGACTGTACAGTAGCCGTACCTACTGCTAACCACGCCAGCATCCGCAGGGACAGAAGCTTCTCCTCCCATGTGAAATCCAGCGTGTTAGATCGAGCCGCCCGATCGAAGTTTGCAGAAAAACGTGGAACGCTGAGAGGCTGTTAATGTAAAATCCTTGCAGAGGCTGGTCGAGAGAACTGGACACTCGCGCGATGCCATTGTGTATCACGCCATTGTGTATTCAACTCTAAAACTTAAAATTTAACGGGCGATCGCAAATAACTGACAGCTAAACTATGACCGAATTGACACTTGTTATTGGCAACAAAAATTATTCCTCTTGGTCGCTGCGTCCTTGGCTGGCGATGAAACAAGCTGGACTAAAATTTGCCGAGGTGAGAATCCCCTTAGGCTGGCCGACAACCCATAAGGAAATTCGGCGTTATTCTCCCTCGGGAAAAGTGCCAGTTTTAATCGACGGTGACCTAAAAGTGTGGGAATCTTTAGCAATTTGCGAATACGTTGCAGAACGCTTTGCTAATGATTTGTGGCCGGTCGATGTAGCGGAACGGGCGATCGCCCGTTCCATCTGCGCCGAAATGCACGCGGGGTTCCAAAATTTGCGCCAAAATATGCCGATGGACTGCCACAACCGCTATCCGGGAGAAGGGATGACTCCCGGTGTAGAAGCAGATATCGATCGCATCTTTGCTATTTGGCGCGAATGCCGCCAAAAATTCGGAACAGGCGGCAATATGCTGTTCGGAAAATTCACAATTGTTGACGCTATGTTTGCCCCCGTTGTCCTGCGTTTTGTCACCTACGAAGTCAAATTAGATTCAGAAGCAAAAGCTTATGCTGATGCAATTTTGGCACTACCCGCAATCCAGGAATGGGTAGCAGCAGCTTGCAGCGAAACGGAAAGTATTCCACACATTAAAATTTAGGAAAAATCAGTTTACTTAACCTAAAATCTCAAATCTCAAATTTGAAATCAGGATGCGGATTCTTTTAGTTGATGATGAAGTTGAGTTAACTGACCCTTTGAGTCGAGTCTTAACCCGCGAAGGTTATACAGTTGATGTGGCATTCGATGGAGAAAGTGGCAGTAATTTAGCAATGCAGGGCAATTACGATTTGCTAATTTTGGATTGGATGCTGCCGACACAAACCGGACTGGCAATTTGCCAGAAGTTGCGATCGCAAGGACGGAGTACGCCAGTGCTATTTCTCACCGCCAAAGATACCGTAGACGATCGCGTACAAGGACTCGACGCCGGTGCAGACGACTATTTAGTTAAACCTTTTGAACTGCGAGAACTCCTAGCCAGAGTCCGCGCATTACTGCGGCGGCCTCCTACTATTGATGCCGAGGTTGCTGTCGGGCGGCTGCAAGTTGCAGATTTACAGCTAGACTACGACAATCAATTAGCTTATCGGGGCGATCGCACAATTGACTTATCAGAAAAAGAATGTCAGTTGTTAGAATACTTAATGCGCCATCCCGGTCAATTGCTAACACATGAACAAATCCACCAGTATTTGTGGAATGAAGCAGAAAAACCCAGCAGCAATGTATTAGCAGCTCAAGTTCGCCTGCTGCGGCGCAAAATAGAAGCTCCGGGCGAATCTGTGCTAATTCACACAGTCTACGGCAGAGGCTATCGTTTTGGAGAAGCCAGCTAATAATAATAGAAATTGGGCGTTGCTGAATTAGGGCATAATAAATTTATAGTGCGAGCGCCCAAAAATAACACTTCAAAAAACGCACAGCATATGCAATGTCCTGAATGTCAATCAACTCATGTTAATAAAAATTGTCAGAAAAAAGGTAAACAGAATTATATTTTTGTCCGTTGTGGCAGACAATTTATAGATTGCTATCAACCTCATAAAGGTTACTCTGAATAAGTTAAACGTGAATGTCTCAGAATGTCGGTCAATGGTATGGGTTTTCCAGCAATTGAGAGGATTTGCATGAGTACACCACACCAGCATTATCAATTGGGTATAGCTTGTAGGAGAATTGTTCCCTGATACTTGCGAACCAGACACAATTCCCCTGGTGGGAGAACTTGATGAACTAGAAACGTTTGTTCGCCTTTAAAAAATAAGCTTTGGCGAGCGACGGCAGTAAATCACTTTCAGCCAGGGATTTTAGGATGGGTATTGGGAAGTGATAGTGCTATAACTTTTCTGCCACTATCGGAAGCGCGTTGGCAATGGGAAATGTTACTTTTATATCACAGGTGGATGGCCAGTTTACCCCATGTTTATCCCAGATGGAGACCAAATTATCTGTAAAACTTACATGACCAGAGTAGAGGGCGAGAATACGCGACTACGACATTACGCAAGCCCGGCTTCATCGCCAGACACTGTGCTATTCAAACTCTGTAGAAATGCTTAAACATTCTATGCGGTTAGTAATTCATTATCTTAAGTTTTGGGATGTTCCGGTTCCCTATCCATCCTATGATTTCAATCGCCCTCAAACGAGGCAAATCGCGTAGCCAAAACATCCCTTGACCGCACAAATCATACCTC
>NZ_SRRZ01000247.1 GCF_013179805.1 Microcoleus asticus IPMA8
GGAACTTGTTTTTAATTGCTGAAATCACCAGTTTATAGGATTCGTATGTCTATTTTCAGAATCCTATCAAATAAGCATTCAACACTTCTGGTCTGCGACTAACAACAACCGTTTACCTGGGTTGCGCTCTAAAATCCGAGATATTACTTGCAGCAAGGTAATTTTACCTTGCTGCATATCGCTTGCCAATCCCACCGCTGACAACAGTTGTTGAGTTTCCCCCGCTGCTGGTTCTAATTGCCGCACCAAGGCAAAAGCTAACTGCACAAACGGTTCTTTGCCCGGACGGAAAGTTTCAATTAACCAGTTTCCCTCTTTTCGCAATTTAGGAACTAATCCCGCAAATACCACAGAAGATTTACCACTCCCACTTGGCCCAACCACTGCTACCAACGGTTGTTTGTGCGTTACTTCTACTAAATTACTGACAAATTTTTCCTGTCCAAAAAAGAAGTCGGCATCTTCTTCCCCAAAGGCAGATAATCCTTGGTAAGGATTGGGCGGAATCTCATCTTCAACAGCAATTACACCCCGAGCAATCGGAGCCTCAATTAAATTCTTTTTCTTGAAAACAGGAGTTTCCTGCTCTCGGAAGCTCATCATCTGCGAGCAACCTAAGTCGTAGGCTTCTTCTAACATATATCCAGCAGCGATCGCATCATAAAACCCTACAGAAAAGGCAAGGGCTGCTCGATCTCCCACGGCTCGATTCATGCCAATGACATAATTAACGTATTGGCTAATTGCGTCGGCCTGTACTTCGGAATAACAAGCATTGAGAATTACACAATCTACACCTTTTTTGGCAAACAATTTAAACATACTGGCGAGGGCGTTTGTCTGCACCAGCGCCATTTTTCCGGTATCGTCTTCTAGGACAATTCCATCGGCTCCAGCACCATGCCCGCAAAAGTGGACTATGTTGGGTTGATAATCTAAAATAGCTCGGTAAAAGTCACGGGAGCGGACAGCCCATTTTTGTTCTAATTTATACTGTTCTCGTTTATTTGCCCGTCGCAATCCTTCGTCAATTTCCCGGATCTCTTGCTCCAATCGCAGGGGAGCGGTATTGGTGGGATTGGCTGCCAGAATTAAAATTGTTTTGACTGTGTTGTTGTTAGTCATGAACTCGGGAATTGCTCGGGTTTTCTGGAGCTTTTACTTCTGTTTGCTTAAGGAGAGTTCTTTTACTTAAACTGATAAAGGTCTTTGTATATCTATACGGTTCAGTCTTAGTATACCAAACTGGCAATAAAATCTTTGCTGCCCGTTAAGTAAGTTTACACTGTCACATAATGTAAACTTACTTAACCAGTGGGATTGATTTGCTTGAGTTCTTCAACAAATTTAACTGTGTTGGCTTTATTTCCGGTTCGATAGTAACTTTCTGGCGATTTAAATGTTAAATACTTAGCAGCAGTTTGATGGGACGATCGCACTTTTTTAAAGAATGGTTAAGATTGCCGATGTGTAGCTAGGCATTCGTTAAGCTATATTGACGGGTTTTCACTCATCAGCTTCGCAGGTAAAGGATAATCAGCAATATTCTAGTTAACCATAGTCTGGAGACAAATAATCATGGCAGAAATTGAAGTTCTTGTAGAAAGTTTGTGGGAACTTGATGAGGATCAGCTAGCAGCACAAATTGGCGATCGCGCTCAAGCCATAGAGGATGATGCGGCGGGACTTGGAACCAGAGGGATAGACCCAGCTTCCCTGGATTCTATTGATGTGAATGTTGCCGCTAGAGCATCGATCGATCTCAAGCTCCTAGAAGCTGGCCAGCAGTTGTTCGATCGCGTAAACCCCTTAGTTTACGAGCTGATGTGCCAACCCCTCGGAAACGATCCACAGACTCAGAAAATCCTGGATGAAGCGATCGGCCAGAATTACACTAAAGCTGCTGGGATGTTAACTCCTGTTCTAATCTCTGGACTGGGACTTGCTCCTGCTATTGCTACTCTCCTCGCTACCTTGATTATCAAAAAGATTGCCAATTATAGCGCTACTGCAATTTGTGACAATTGGAAGCAAAACCTGCCCCAACCCACAAGCTGAGCTATAAACGGAACTTCCACCGAAGGCGGAGGAAGTTCTGTTCCAGGTTTGGTGAACTCGATCGCGCTAACACCTCAAGCCATTTGTTCTCGGGTTTTGAGAGCGACAATTCCGTCGGGCTTCAAACCTTTTTTCTGCTGAAATTCCTTGACGGCTGTATCTGTTGCCGGCCCAAATTCACCATCAACCCCAACTACAACGCCAGCCTTTTTCAAGCCTTCCTGAAGCTTGATTACATCTGAGCCTTCCATTCTGGGCATCGCCAAGCGCAACGTTCTGGGCTTGTCATCCCACGGGGCTTTAGCAAACCCTTGAGCAGGCGATCGATTAAGTGCATCCTCGGTTTGGGGGCCAAAGCCGCCATCCTCGCTAATCTTTGCATCCGGGTTGTTCTGATTCCAAAGCTGCTGAAATGCGAGTATTGAGTTACTGCGAAGATCGATCGTCCTGTCGCCTATGTAGTCGAAGTGAGGCGGATCGCCCGGTAATGGCTGCCAGCCATATTGCATCAAATAAGATTCCCAGCCTCTGGCATCTTCAATGTCGATCGCTAGCCCTGTTTGGTGATTGCTGGTGCCTGGTGGCGCTACAGGATTAGAGTTGTTGAAGCGATCGTTATACAATAACATTTGCTGGGCGATCGTGCGGTAAGCAGAGTTCACCTCCATCGTTTGACCTCGATCTTGAATGGCTTTCTGAAGTGCCTCTTTTGCCGAGGTTTGTACGTAGGGAAAAGCTGCATCCAGCAAGTCTACATTAAGGTCATCAAAACTGACAAAGGCATCTGGCATCATCAGTTGTAATTGATAAATCAACTGTTGAGATAAGCCATTGACCACCGCAGTCGAAGACATGGGGGCATCTTGGAGCAATCCCGGGAAACTGCCTCTAAGTTCCAACATATCCCGTTGGACAAATTCTTCACAGGCTTCGATAATTACAGGTTGATTAAATAGAATGTCGCTTGAGTTAGTCATGGTTTTATCCAATTTATTTGAATTTGGTCAGTCCTGGATTCATAAACTCTATCCGTCGGGGATGCACACCGCACCTTACCTCCACAGAGCTTGTGAAAATTACTTAATTGTGTCAGTATAATTGGTTACACAATCGCTTTTATAGTCCTAATTCTTTGCGTGTTTGGACACCGACAACACCATCCGCCGTTAGCCCTTTTTGCTGTTGAAACTGTCGCACAGCACGATCGGTGTCTTTACCAAAAACGCCATCTGCTGAAACATTTATTCCTGCCGCGATCAGCGCTTCTTGCACTTGACGCACATCCTCACCTTGCATTATTGGCTCGGTAAGTGTGAGAACCCGAACTTCAGGCATTCCTAAAAACAGAGCTTGCTCGGCCAAGCGCCTGCGTGTCAGCCCTGGCCAGGCTTCACCATTGACTTTATTCCACACAGGAAACTGATTGGCTGCTCCTTGATAATCTCCGTTGTTCAATAGACATCTCCAAAATAGTAACATTTTGTGGTACAAGAAGATCGTAAAGCTTTTTTGAGACAGAAACATGAGCGACATCCTGAATC
>NZ_SRRZ01000248.1 GCF_013179805.1 Microcoleus asticus IPMA8
TTTTTTCCTTCTGTCTGGTGGCTGCGGGCTTTTTCATTAGTTTATTTTACCAGCTTTTGACACTTAAGTCTTTTTTGACCTGAATCCTTACGAGGCTAGTAATTCATTATCTTAAGTTTTGGGATGTTCCGGTTCCCTTTCCATCCTATGATTTCAATCGCCCTCAAACGAGGCAAATCGGGTAGCCAAAACATCCCTTGACCGCACAAATCATACCTCAATTCAGCAACGCCTTAGGCGGTAATTTACCTATCCTCGGATGCACCTATCGCCATTTTGACTCACCACTCAGGCTCAAGGTCAGTCGGAAAAGTCGGCTCTTTAAAGTCGGAAAAGTCGGAAAAGTCGGAAAAATCGCCGCTATGAGTACATAGCTTAGATATCCCTTTGGCAGTTTGAGGGCTTACGCAAACAGCTTTTCAACACTCTTGGTAGGAGCAAGGGGAAACCAAAGCACTACAGATAGAGTTTATGGGTAATTCCTAAATTTAAGATCACTAAGCTAAAATCTGAACTTTAAGATTAAAAATCCTTTGACACAGGATTAAGCCACAGCAAAATTGTCCGTTTTAATTGATTTAATTCTCGATACACTTCTTGTTTGACCCATTGCCCGATCGCGTCGAAGGGTGTAAAAATTTGACCCACAGGCCAGCTAACATCTTGACCCAATGGCGTTTGATGGTTGCCAGTCAGAGTCTGAACTGTAATCATGTCGGGAAATCGTGCTTTTAGCAGTTTGGTCAACAGCAGGGTTTGGTCGATGTTGTCGCCGTTAAATTTGACTAAAAGATTGCGCCGAATTTGATAGCTATCTTGGACGAGGCGATTAGTCTCTTGCGGGGACGGGGTAAACTCAACGTTAAAGACGGGGGAAATTTGCTCGACGATCGGGATTGCTTCGGATGCCGCATAATTGTTGAAAGAGATCAGAATATTGCCTGCCCTTTCTATGTCAAACACAGAACCGATCAGCAAGTGCAGTTTGCATCCCATGCTGTGTCCCATACCGTAAATGGGGAGATAGGAAGATTTGAGCAATTTAGTGGCCCGCAGGCGATCGAGGGCATTTTCAAATTTGTTGAGGACATCGCGGGCGATCGCAATATGATCCAAAGTATTGACAAACGGCGTTGCTACTACAAGATATCCTTGGTTCCCCAAAGCCTCTAACAGCCAGCGATAGGTCAACTGTGGTGCTGTCGCCACAAATGCACCGCCGAGAAAATGTACGATCGCGATCGGTTTAGACGGAATTAATACCCAGTTGCCAGAAATTTCTTGCCAGTCCATAAATTCAATCTAATTCACAGTAAAAAGGCGATCGTCCTCTGAAGGTAAAAGGCAGAATTTTTTCTAAATATTAGCTTTTATTTTCTGCCTCAAAAAAGGGTTTGCTACCCATTTTTTATTCAAAAAACTTTGCTTTTTACTTATACATTATTTAGTGTAACTGTTTTGGGAGCAAATAGCACGGCGGGCGATCGCTGCTATTTACGCCATGTACAGGGTTGAAGCTTGCGACCGAATAAATCAAGGCTGACATCCGATCGCGACTTTCAAAAATTTTTATATTCTCTCCCATCGCACGGCGGCAAGCCATTGTCGTTGGTATTGCGGGTAATTGCTCCGACAGGATATTAACAGTCAAAGACGCCTGAAAACCCCAAGAGCGCGTATTAACCAGCCCCTGCGCGATCGGCTTCGATTCGGATTTATTGGTATCACCTAATTTCTTGACTAAAACCTGCATACAAATATGAGTTTCTTTAGGAAAGCTCCCCGATTTTAGATGATTGCTGGCGGTTTAATTCTGCCGAATGACTCATGCCTTCTGCCGTTTGATGACTCAACTTATCGTGAGCCTTCATCCATTTCCACTTGTTCAAAGTAGCTTGAGGATCGATCGCTGTGCTAGCGATGCCGTAAACAAGAGTCGGCAAAACCTCCCGATTTAACCAACTTTGTCCCAGCTTTCTCATGTAGTGGAGTGCCAAAACTTCTCGGAATTTGTTAAGCCTTTTCAAAAGTGGCAAATTCTTAAAGCATACCTGTTCGTATTCGTTGAGCGATAACTCTTTTTCTCCCCGCAAGCGCCGCAGTTGGTTCTCTTTGACACAATCAGAAGCTATGCGCTTTTTCAGCCAGTGCTTATCTGTGAGAGAGTTCCCTCTAATTCTATAATTTCCCAAAGGTTCTGTCGTCGCTAGCAAGCCATACTTTTGAGCAATTTTGGTAAATAACTCTGTATCTTCTCCTACCTGCCAATCTTCTGCAAAGCCGCCTTCTTTGAGAAGAATGGAGCGATAGAGTACAACAGAAGACGGGAAAACCCAAGGGCTTTCGCCTGTCTCCTTAATCGCCTGCATTTCTGCTTTAGTTGTAGGATAGGTGGGAATGTAACTCAACTTGTTGCCGCGCTTGTCTAAATACCGCAAAGCGTGAGCCACAGCTTTGACTTCGGGATTGTCTGCGAGCATCTTCAAACAAACTTCTAGCTTGTTGGGTTCCCAGGTATCGTCGCTGTCGAGAAATGCTACATATTCGCCTGTGGCGCGATACATCATTAAATTTCTAGACTTAGAAACCCCGTAATTTTGGGGATTCCGGAAGTATTGAATTCTCGAATCTTGTTCTGCCAGTTTAGCGGCAACTTTGTCAGTAGCGTCAGTAGAGAAGTCATCAACAATAAAAATTTCTAGATTCTTGTGGGTACCCTTGAGTACGGAGGCAACTGTCTGGGTCAGAGTGTCGGCAGCATTGAATGCAGGAATTATTACACTGACTTTTTCGCTGTTCATAACTTGAATCACTTGTGGTTTGGTAGTTGTTCGCCGAAGTATCGTCTGGAAGCAGACACTCTGACTCCTTTACGTGCAAGTACCTGTAGTCCCGAAACTTGCCTACATATTGCCAATATAACAGGCTTGCCGACCTCAGTGTTATGTACCATAAGGGGGGGACACCTCTTAGGAGCCGGAGTGCATACTATTTTGCGGATAATTTTTTTGATACACAAGCGTCGGCTGCAAGGGATTGAGGGTTTTGTCGGGGGGTTGGAATTTTAATAAATTCGATCGGATATTTTTGTTTTAATAGGACTTACCTAGAAAAACCCGGCATCACCCAAAATTATTGGTTTGATAACTATATCTGTACTAATAAACCGAGTTTATGACTCAGATCAAGTCCGGTTTATCGCTAATTATAACCTTGTTTGTTGTCGGCGCGGCGCGGGCGATAAAAGGCTCCTCGTCTCCACTACAAACCTAATTATAAATTTTGAACCAAACTTGGTAGTGATTTTATGTAAAGGATGGAGAAAATAGAGGCGGTTGAGTCTTCAGCATTGCTAATCGGATTTGGTGATTGTAGTCATGAATAAAATTCCAAATAGCACCAGCCATGATTCTCCAACTTCTTAAAAAACGATAATCTCTTCCTGACTAATCGCGAAATTCGCTGCCTAAGAGTATTATTTAATCGTTCAATGTAACTCGTCAATCCGCTTTCTTTCCCCACAGGCTGATGCCGTGAATGTCGGTAAAACCGCAGCATAT
>NZ_SRRZ01000249.1 GCF_013179805.1 Microcoleus asticus IPMA8
CTACAGATTCGGTAATCTTTATATGAGGACGACCAGACATTGTAATTCTCGCCTTTACTTTTTACACAAGTCTATCACATCTTTAAAAAAAATGGTATAAGATGTATGTAGACGCCAACGTCAGCATCGGCTTCACCAAGTACGCCGAGAAAGTTAACGGACGTTTTGCGATGATTGGATTTGTTTCTTTGCTGTCGATCGAAGTTTTGACAAGACACAGCTTTATTAGCTTGCTCAAGGATATTTTAGGCTAGGGCATTCTAGTGGAATTACCTCAGATTGAGACCAAGAAACCCGGTTGCTGTGAAAAATCCTGCCTTCAGCGACACAGACTGATACATCAACCGGGTTTCAGATTCAGCATGAACTAAAACTCTGTAGGCAAGAGTTAAGGCTAACTGCCGAGCGGAATATGAACCTATAGGGTTAATTTTAGGAATAAATTGTTTTTTTAACCTAATGCTTATGACCAAGGTAATGTCATTGCTGACAATGCGTAACGCCTAAATCTGACACTTGCGTTTAACCAAAGCGTCCACTAATGTACTCTTCGGCTTCTTTGGTTTGGGGAGAACGGAAAATTTGTTCAGTGGGACCAAACTCCACCAATTTGCCGCGTCGTTTGCCTTGATCGTCCGTTTCTGTATTGAAAAATGCCGTCCAATCCGCGATTCTTGACGCTTGTTGCATATTGTGAGTCACCGTAATAATGGTGTATCGTTCCTTAAGTTCTAAGCACAGTTCTTCAACCTGTCGGGTAGAAATGGGGTCGAGAGCAGAGCAAGGTTCATCCATTAACAAGACATCGGGCTTCATAGCGATCGCGCGGGCAATACAAAGCCTCTGTTGTTGTCCCCCGGATAACGCCGTTCCTTTATCTTGCAGTTTATCCTTGACCTCATTCCAGATAGCGGCTTGTTTGAGGGAAGATTCCACTAATTCATCCAGATTTCCTTGATAACCGTTGGTTCTGGGGGCATAGGCAATATTTTCATAAATGCTCTTGGGAAACGGATTCGGTCTTTGAAACACCATTCCCACCTGTCGCCGCAGTTTGACGGAATTCACTTGCGGATCGTAAATATTACGGTTGCGGTAAATGAGTTTCCCTTCCACCTTGGCACCAGGGATTAAATCATTCATGCGATTGAAGCAACGCAATAAGGTACTTTTGCCACAGCCTGAAGGACCGATAAAAGCCACAATTTTTTGACGGGGAATTTTGATATGGACATCGACAAGGGCTAAAAAGCCATTGTAATAAACCTTTACGCCTTCTGCATCAAACACACTATCGTCCGTGTTGAGTTTGGTATTACTGTTAGTCATCTGAAATGGTCTCCTTAATCTTGACAACTCAAGTTAATTAATGGCTGGAATAGCGTTGGCGCAGATAGATAGCGATGGCATTAAGCGCCAAAATCAAGATAATCAGCACAATAATCGTCGCTGCGGCTGCACTGGCAAACCCCGGTTCAGGACGAGTGATATAGCTGAAAATTTGAATGGGTAACGCCATAAATCGTTGGAATAAACCTGGATTAAACGTGAGGAAACTGACAGCACCCACGACCACCAAAGAAGCAGCATCCCCCATGGCGCGGGAGACAGAAATAATCACCCCCGTAAGAATTCCCGGAATGGCATAGGGTAAGACATGGTGTTGAATGGTTTGCCATTTGGTAGTTCCCAATCCATAGGAAGCATTTCTCAGGGAATCGGGAACGGCGCGGATGGCCTCCCTCGCCGTGACGATAATGACGGGTAAAGACAATAGGGCAAGGGTTAATGCCCCCGAAATCAAGGTAGGCCCAAACCCTAGTAAATAGTTAAAGACCCCTAAACCCAGTAAGCCATAGACAATAGAAGGAATCCCCGCTAAATTCCCGATATTAATCTCAATCAGCGCAGTCCACCACTTTTTAGGGGCGTATTCCTCTAGGTACAAAGCAGCCCCTACCCCAATGGGAACCGCAACCAGAAGGACGATCAGTCCCAGAAAGAAACTCCCAATAATGGCTGGACGGATACCTCCGCGTTCGGCAAAACGGGAAGGCGTTTCCGTGAGAAACCCCGGTGTTAGCAATCTGCCAAGTCCATCATGAAGGATATTAAGAACCAGTAAGGCGAGGACAAATAAACCGATGAGTAACCCAATTAAGAATAGATACTCAAAGACTTTACCGATCGCTTCTCGGCGTTCTAGGTTATCGGTAAATTCAGCAGTGTTGACGGAATTGTTTGTTGGAGTTGATTTAACCATAGCAATCAGTCGTATTTTTCCTTAAAGCGACTAGAAATCCAGAAGCTGGCCATATTGAGAGCCAATGTAATCACGAACAGAACTGCTCCCACCGCATACAAAGTCTTAAAACTGAGGCTACCCCTGGGACTATCTCCCCCCGAAATCTCCGCCATAAAAGCGGTCAGGGTGGCGACGGATTCCATGAAATTGACGGTGATGCGGGGTTGCGATCCAGCTGCAATTCAGAACGGTCATGGTTTCTCCCACTGCGCGGGAAACGCCTAAAATAATCGAAGCCATAATCCCAGACAAGGCAGCCGGAAGAACCACTTTAAAAATGGTTTCTAGTTTGGTAATGCCCAAGGCATAGGAACCTTCCCGCAGAGAACGGGGAACCGATTGAATGGCATCTAAGCTGATGGAACCGACGGTGGGGGTGATCATAATGCCCATCATTAACCCAGCGCTGAGGGCATTAAAAATCTCTAAGGGGAAAATATACCGCAGAACCGGAGTGACAAAGAGCAAAGCAAAGTAACCATAAACTACTGTGGGAATTCCCCCCAATAACTCCACAGCAGGGCGTAACACGGCTGCCACAATCGGTTTGGCATATTCACTCAGGTAAATGGCTGAAGACAACCCCAAGGGAACCGCCACAGCCATAGCGATCGCAGATGTTAAAAACGTTCCGTTCAGCAGCGGCCAGATGCCAAAATGGGCCTCGGCAAACAGGGGAGTCCATCGGGTATCCAGAAAGAACTGGGCTAAGGACACTTCTTGGAAAAAACCCAAAGTCTCTTGGAAAATGATCCAGACAATACCAAAGGTGGTGGCAACGGACACGAAGGCACAGGCAAATAAAACTGCACCAATAATCTTTTCTGGGACATCTTCAGAAGCCTTCTTAAGCAAGAAGTCATCCGCAGCGAAAAGGGAGTCATCAAAGGAACTAGGAGTTAGGGTCATGGGCTTGAGATTTCCTCCTTAAATAAAGTTAGTAATGGGTTCACCGGGTTTGGCTTTTTTGAACTTCGTTCCGGTTTCACGCCGCTCAAATTTTTGCTTAGTTTTCACATAAGCTTCATCGGGTAACGCCACATAGCCCAATACGGTTCAGTTAAGGCTTAAATGATGGTAAATTACGTATTGTGTCCAAAAAGGGAGAGCAAGTACGGTGCATCTTAAAGAATTCTC
>NZ_SRRZ01000025.1 GCF_013179805.1 Microcoleus asticus IPMA8
CAATATGATTCAGGATGTCGCTCATGTTTCTGTCTCAAAAAAGCTTTACGATCTTCTTGTACCACAAAATGTTACTATTTTGGAGATGTCTTCTGTGTAGTTAAGCTCTTTTCGCTATATAACCATAAAATACCGCAAATTGCTCATGTATGTCAATTTCTTCTTACTCCCGTCGGAATCTCCTGTTGCGGGTATAAAAGCAGAGCATATCGTGACTAGCTCCTTCTCTGACAACAGCGATCGACAAAGAACCTATCAAACAGTGTAAGGCCCCTCAATCGACAATTGTTATGCTTAAACAAAACATCTGTCCTTTCAGGACTATGTAATATACATCATTAAAACGATCGAATTGGAAGCCTACAATTGGGTGAATACTCGCGATCGCCCCTCAACTCCCCCCTCCCATCCCCCAACAGCCCAACAATACTTAATAAAAACTTTATAAAAGTTACCATTTCCGCATAGATTAGAGTTATCCTAGAAAATCCAGCAATCCTGCAAAGCGTCAACCTTCTCGTCACTTATCCAGTGGTTCGATGACTCAAACCCAAAGCACTAAAACCGCCACCCCAACTGCAATTTATTCCTTGACAATTGCTCCCGCCTGTGTATTGCGGGGTCGATCGGCGATCGCACAAGCCGGAGAAGCGATCGCCCGTTTCGGAAAGCGGCCGCTAATCGTCGGCGGCAGCAACTCCCTCGCCGTCGCGCAACCCTACCTGCAACCAATCCTCAAACAGCAGCAGTTACAATCCGCCGAAACAGCCTACGGCAAGGATTGCAGCGAAAGAAGCCTCGAAACCCTCCGCGAAGCAGTCCAAACTCATCAAGCCGACTTCATCATCGGTGTCGGCGGCGGCAAAGCCTTAGACGCAGCCAAACTCGTCGCCCATCAGTGCAAAATCCCGATCGTCACAATACCCACATCAGCAGCCACCTGTGCGGCTTGGACAGCCCTTTCTAACATTTATTCAGAACAAGGTGCATTCCAATACGATGTCACATTAGCCAGATGTCCCGACTTATTAATACTCGACTACGGCTTAATTCAAACCGCACCGCAGCGGACATTAGTAGCAGGAATTGGAGATGCGATCGCCAAATGGTACGAAGCATCAGTCAGCAGCGGACACTCCGAACAAACCCTGATTATTTCCGCCGTCCAACAAGCTAGAATACTGCGCGATATTTTATTCCAAAAATCAGCCGCCGCCCTCAAAGAACCCGGTAGCGAAACCTGGCAAGAAGTCACAGATGCAGCCGTATTGCTAGCAGGAGTAATCGGTGGAATTGGCGGCGCCCAATGTCGCACCGTCGCCGCCCACGCCGTCCACAACGGCCTAACTCATCTATTAGCAAGTCACGGCACATTGCACGGCGAAAAAGTCGCATACGGCATTTTAGTACAACTGCGACTAGAAGAAATGCTGCAAAACAATCAACTCGCCGCCACCGCCAGACAGCAACTGCTAAAATTCTACGCCGAAATTGGATTGCCTCAAACTTTAGACAACCTCGGACTCGGAGACATTACCATCACAGAATTGCAGCGCGCCGCCGACATAGCCTGCAATCCTAATTCCGACATCCACCGACTGCCTTTTAAAGTTGTTCCCCAACAATTAATGGCAGCGATGGTTTCTACCACCGCACCTGTGGGAGAATTAAAGATTAAGAATTAAAACAGTTTGTAGTAAGGACTTTAGTCCTGAAAAGGCTGTGCTAGCAAGGACGAAAGTCCTTACTACAAACCAGGAAAACTGACAACTGACAAAAAATAAATGACCTTGGATTGGATTACCCCTGCTGACAGGTTGCAAAAACTACCGCCCTACGTATTTGCCCGTCTCGACGAACTCAAAGCCCGCGCCCGCGAACAAGGACTCGATTTAATAGACTTAGGAATGGGAAACCCCGACGGTGCCACTCCTCAACCAGTAGTAGAAGCCGCCGTCGCAGCCATCCAAAATTCTGCCAATCACGGCTATCCACCCTTTGAAGGAACTGCCAGTTTCCGCCGTACTATTACTAAATGGTACAGCCGCCGCTACAACGTTGAACTCGATCCAGAAAGCGAAGCATTGCCTTTGTTGGGTTCTAAAGAAGGTCTAGCACATTTTGCGATCGCCTATATCAATCCAGGGGACTTAATATTAGTACCAAGTCCTGCTTATCCCGTATTATTTCGCGGCCCAATCATCGCCGGTGCAAAAGTTCACAACATCATCCTCAAACCAGAAAACGACTGGGTAATTGACTTAGCCGACATTCCCGACAGCGTAGCCGAACAAGCCAAAATACTCTATTTCAATTAT
This sequence comes from Microcoleus asticus IPMA8, assembly GCF_013179805.1. GTDB lineage: Bacteria > Cyanobacteriota > Cyanobacteriia > Cyanobacteriales > Microcoleaceae > Microcoleus > Microcoleus asticus. Next base: position 2,319 of record NZ_SRRZ01000025.1, read on the forward strand.
CCCAGTAATCCGACTGGAGCAACTGCACCCCGCGAATTTTACAAAGATATTGTTGCTTTCGCACACAAACATCAAATTTTGCTGGTTCACGACTTGTGTTATGCGGAATTAGCCTTTGACGGCTATCAACCGACAAGTTTATTAGAAATTCCCGGCGGTAAAGAAATCGGTGTCGAATTTCACACCATGTCCAAAACTTACAATATGGCCGGCTGGCGCGTCGGCTTTGTAGTAGGAAACAGCAAAATTATTCAAGGTTTGCGGACATTAAAAACTAACCTAGATTACGGTATATTTTCCGCATTGCAAGCAGCCGCTGAAACAGCACTGCAATTGCCCGACAGTTACTTGCACGAAGTGCAGAATCGTTACAGGACTCGCCGGGATTTCATGGTGGAAGGATTGGCAGAATTAGGGTGGAATATTCCTAAACCTCTGGCTGCAATGTATCTTTGGGTTCCCTGCACTCCGGGCATGAGTTCGACTGATTTTGCCCTGAATGTTTTGCAGCAAACGGGTGTTGTAGTGACTCCTGGCAATGCTTTTGGGCCGGGTGGCGAAGGATATGTGAGAATTAGTTTAATTGCAGATTGCGATCGACTGGGAGAATCCCTGCGGCGCATGAAACAAGCTAATATTCGATATTAGTCATTAGTTAGTGGTTATTAGTTAGTTGTTATTGGTTATTTGTTGGCCATCGTAACCAATTATTAACTACCAAGGACTAATGACTACTGACTAATGACTACTGACTACTAACTATAACGTTTTAATTTGCTCAATCACCCAGTCAAAAGTTTCCATAACTTGCTTGAGGGCCGATTCATCTTGCAAAGTAAACAAAGCCAGACTCGGCGACCTTCTCTCGCCCGGTTCTATAGGTAGCGACAGACCGATCGAACTCAGCTTGCTTCTCAATTCCAGCCAATTTTCTTCCGCATTAAACGGCGGTCCGGAACCGTAATTGTCAGCAGAAATCTCCATTCTGCCAGCAATATCTACAGTGAATAACTGGTAGGGTTTTCTTCCCCTTTGAGGCAATTGAGCGGCGAAACCGCCGTAGGCATCCCCCGTTCCCCAGTGGATTTGAACTTCGGGTTCTTGACTTTTTGCCCAAAGGTAAATTGCTTTTGCCATTTGCGCCTCGTCCGCGCCCCGTCTAGCTTTGATTTCCGCAAAAAATGAAGATTCATCCCAGCGCCTTCTTTCGCGTGTTGCGCTGGATTTTTTCTGCTGTGCTTCGGCTGTCTGACCGATCACTCTGGGAACCAAAGTTCTGAGGCCGTCTTCACTTACATACTGCTTAATTTCCAGGGCCAAAACTTCAACCGGGTCCATTTGTTCGTTGAGAAATTCGACAACTCGGCGCATTTCAGCGGAAATCTCGTCAGCTACAAACACTAAGCGAACTTTACCCGCTTGCAAATTAGTTTTAACTTTCTGCCAAAATCGGTCTTCATTAGCATCCGCACCGAGAAACTCTTCAAAAATCTGTTCGGGATCGCGACCCCGATCGCGACAATTAGCTTCAAACAGAGCAATAATTGAATCGATCGGCCAGTAAAACAACGCATTAGCAGCATAGTCGATCGACTGACCCAACACTTTTTGTCGCAGTTCGGCATTAGGAGTTCGCCTGACATCCACCAAAGTAGGAACTGCATTTTGGTCGAGAAACAAATGATCCAGCGACCACTGCACCGCTGTTTCCTCATCGCTGGGTGCAGCTTCCCGCGAAATTAACAGCCACCTCCGGGTCGTAGCCCGATCGATTTGGTCTCCCGGGATCAAATTAGGATAAGTTACTAGCAAGTCTTGTAACTGGTCTTCCGAGTCGTAGGGCTGTTCCATCATTTCTACCAGCCTGTCGTCGTCCTGAATCAGATAAATACCTCCAGCCATGCCAGCCCACCTACTTAATTTTAGATTTTAGATTTTAGATTTTAGATTTTAGATTTCAGGCTTAGTTATTAGTCTTCAGTCTTCAGTCCGCAGCAAATAACTTGTGAAGGCAGAAGGCATTGGTCAGAATTCAATACAAATTTTGAATTCAATAATTTTTATTGTTTGTTAATTAAACAATAAAATCCTTCTGACGAGTGACTGATGCCCCTAATAACTGATAACTGATGACTGATGACTAATAACTAATTACTAATACAACCAGTAAATACTAGCTGTGCCGGCCCGGTCATGTAAATCCGCCCTGAAACTTCTGCCCATTCGATTTCCAAAACGCCGCCGGGGAGTTCAACCGCAGTGGCCCGATCGCACTTCCCTACCAACACTCCAGCTACCACAGCAGCACAAGCACCAGTCCCACAAGCTAGAGTAACACCTGCGCCTCTTTCCCACACCCGCATTTTTACATAGTCCGAACGTACCACTTGAATAAATTCCGTATTGGTACGCTGAGGGAAGGCTTTGTTGTTCTCGAATTGAGGCCCGACAGTTTCTAAAGCAACAGCCGAAACATCCTCTACAAACGTAATGCAGTGGGGATTGCCCATGCTGACGCAGGTAACAGACCAAGATTTATCAGCAACTTCGATCGGCACATCTATAACTTTGGCATCCGGTGCGGCCAAAGTTGTCGGAATTTCCGCAGCCAGCAGCCGGGGAACTCCCATATCCACCTTAACCTGACCGTCCGATCGCAATTCGGTGACAATAACGCCCGCACCGGTGTGAATCCGGTACTCAGTCTTAGATTCAATCCCCCCCGAAGCTTGGGGGGGTTGGGGGGGGTGAATTTCCGACGATTCCAAATCGGCGATAAACTTAGCCAAACAGCGAATCCCGTTGCCGCACATTTCCGGTTCCGAACCGTCGGAGTTAAAAATCCGCATCGTATAGTCAGTGCCGTTTTGACCCGGAAGAGCAAATATCGCGCCGTCTGCGCCAATCCCGAAATGTCGATCGCACAAATCCACAGCTTGTTCTGGTGTAATCGCCGGTTCTGACGAGTGGCGGTTGTCAATCAGAATAAAATCATTTCCCAGTCCCTGATACTTCGCAAACTCGATCGGCATAAAAACAAACCTCTTTTGGTTAAAACTGATTAGATAATTCGATCGCCAAATTACCAATTTCCCACTATTATAAAACTTTATGCAATTTATAGTCCTTTCTAGTGCAAGATCGACAAATATAATATTTATAACTCCACAGCGATATCTAATTAATGCTGATGTCAATGGCTCAATGAATATCGGTCGAAAATTAGCTGCCAACGGGTTTCTCCCCGATCCAGTAGAGGCGCTTGTAGTTGGGCCAGTACGGTTTAAACCGTATAAACAGAAGAATATGGTTTAAGGTAATATTTGACTATATTTTTCTGAACTATGTCTGAATTTGAAACCGGATTGCCCAGCGTTCGCTTAATACAAAGCTACATCAAAGACAAACAACAGGTGGAGATCAAACTCCTTACTGGCGACTTACTAGCGGGCAGAATTTTTTGGCAGGATCATAGCTGCATTTGCCTCCTCGATCCGTCAGACCAACAAATTCTGATCTCGCGACCAGCAATTGCTTATATCAAACCCAACGGCTGAGGAGAGGGAGAGAGTGGGAGAGTGGGAGAGTGGGGGAGGGGGGAGATTGGGAGAGGGGAAAAATCTTCCCTCTTCCTTCTTCCCTCTTCCTTCTTCCCTCTTCCTTCTTCCCTCTTCCCTCTTCCTTCTTCCTTCTTCCTTCCCTAATCGCTAAACAGCTTTTCGCTGACTTGGGCGGTAATAAAAGGCAGCTTTAAAGCAGATTGCCGAACTGGCGGCGAGGCCGTCCGCTGCATCAAGCCTAGTTCGTAGAAGCCGCCGCACAGCAGCAAACGATCGCCTTCTTGCAAATTGGTAGTTCCGTCCGGCCAGCGAGTAAATTTCCCTTCCCGGCGGATCGCCCGCACCTGCACCCCGTACTGACTCAGCAAATCTACCTCTGACAGTTTTTTGCCCGCCCAAGGGCTGTTTGCTGGCAGCCTCAGCCACTGGCAGGAACTGTCGCCCTGCGGCACTGCAACTTCGCCCTTCGCCAGCAACTCAAAACTGATGAGTTCTTCGGGTTCTCCCACTACAAAAAGTCGATCGCCCAACTGCAAAGCTGTCTTGCCGTTAGGATAATCAATTTCCTCGCCATTCTTGCGGACTATCGCCATCACGCTGACCCCTGTCAACTGCCGCAAGTTAGTTTCTTCCAGAGTCATGCTGGCGATGGGAGAACCTAACGGCAAGCTGTACCACTCGCTGTTCATATCTCGAACCGCCACTTTCAAATCCCGCGAAACCGCCAAAGGTTCGCGCGGCGGCCGCAATTCCAGATAGCGGCTGCTGCGAATTTGCTGCACTTCCCGCGCGATCGCGGTTGCCGAGATCCCGATGCCAGCCAGCAAGTGGGCAGACAGTTCTAAACTCGCCTCAAACTCCGGCTGCACGACTTCCCAGGCCCCCAGTTGGTAAAGCAGTTCGATGTCTTTATCTTGGTTGGCCCGCACCACAATATCCAAATCCGGGACTAATTCTAAAGCCCGCTTCAGACACAAGCGAGTGCTCATGGGATCGGGAAGGGCGATCGCCATTGCTTTTGCCCGTTCCACCCGCGCTGCTTCCAATACGTGCAAGCTGGCAGCATTCCCGTAAATGTAAGGAATTCCTTGGACTCTGCAGTCTTGAATTCTACTTTCTGACTCGTCGATCACCACAACAGAACAGTTGCGGCTTTGCAGCATTTTGACTAAAATTCTGCCGACTCGCCCGTAGCCGCAAACCACAACATAATTTTGTTCCGGCAAAGTTTCAGCTATTGCCACAGGTTGAGATGTTTCGTCAAAATAGCGCTGCAAAGGCCCGAATTTTTCCGCCCATTTCAATAACTGCGGCACGCTTCTCAACACAAACGGAGTCAGCACGAGGGTGACGGCTGTCGTTCCTAAAATTAACAGGTAAACGTTCCGCGAAACCAGCCCCATAGCTTGGCCGGAACTAGCGAGTACAAAGGAGAATTCTCCTATTTGAGCTAAGCCCAAACCTGCGATCAATGCTGTTTTTAGCGGATAGCCAAATAATCGGACGATCGGCGTTATAATCAAGAATTTGCCGACAAATACTATAAATACCAGTCCCAGAATTACTTCTAGATGGTTCCACAGAAACACCGGGTCAATTAACATTCCGATGGTGACAAAAAATAAGGATGCAAAAATATCTCGCAAAGGCTCGACATAAGTTAGAGTTTGGTCGGCATATTCCACCTCCGAAATCATTAAACCCGCCACAAATGCGCCCATCTCGATCGAAAAACCCAAATATTCTGTAAGCAGCGCAATCCCTAAAGCCAAAACCACAACTCCCAGCAAAAACAGTTCCCGACTTTCTGTTTTCGCGAGGTAGCGCAGCAACTGCGGTACCATCCAAATGCCCGCGACTACAGCACCGGCAGCAAATAACCCGATCCGCAGCAGGGCCCACGCTACCGTCATGCCGATCGCTTCTGCTGGCTGATTGAGTGCCGGCAAAACTGCTAGCATTAGCCCCAAAGCCAAATCTTGAACTACTAATATTCCCAGCATGACTTGACCGTGGGAAGTACCGGATTCATTGCGCTCCATCAAGCATTTCAGGACGACTGCGGTCGAGGAAAGCGACAGAATCGCTCCTAAAAACACGCCTTGAGCGGGCGATTCTACCCAGCCTACAGCCAAGGAAATTGCAGTAGTAATGGCGATCGTCAGCACAATTTGCAAGCCGCCCCCGCCCAAACTAATGGCTTTTACTTTCTGGAGTTCGGCGAAAGAAAATTCCACTCCCAAGGCAAATAACAAAAAAGCAACCCCGAATTCAGCCAGGGTGTCTACCTGAATTAATTCTTTAATCAGCCCCAAACCGGCCGGCCCAATTACGATCCCTCCCAGGAGATACCCGAGAATTACCGGCTGTCGCAACAGCGATGCAAAGAGTCCTCCTGCTGCGGCAGCAGCGAGAACTAGAACTAAGTCAACGATCAGTCGGAAGTCTTCTTGCACAACTTTATGAAAAAAGTATAAAGTTATATTATAGTGTCTAATGTGTTGACTATGTTTAGTGGGTTGACTGTAGTTGGGAAGCGAGGGCAACTGCAACTATAGAACCAGGTATTTTCTGATACCAAAGAGTTTCTCTCCTCACAAAAAGCTTAACCTCTTGCAAGTCGATCGAGGCATTGGGGCTTGATTGTGGGTAATGTTTCACCTCAACCCGATGAGGGCGGAAAGATTAAATCAAGTTACTTTTTTTAATCAATTTCAGGCTGGGTGGAGTGATGTTGATTGCTTTTTTGTAGGGAGCGGTTTTATCGTGGTGTACATTCACCGATCGGCGATAGGTAAAAAAAATTAGTTGAAATCGTTTTTAGTCAAGCCATGCTTGCGGATTTACCCAATCTACTGCATAATTACTCTGACACTTTTGTGCTTTTTTATAGAAATCCCCGGTTTTGCTAACAATAAAGATTTAGGTTTTAGACAAGTAATTTTGTCGTTGCTTTTGATACCTCAAAATGACAAGTCCATTCGGGATCTAGGTTGACAAAGCTGCCGTCGCACCTGTAAAGACTTCACTAGAGGCGATCGAGTCCCTAACTTTAGGACACCCGTATTTGCTCGGTCACGAACTGAGCATTGCCGATTTCTAGCTAATTCCCGTCTTCACCTACCTATCGCAGACCCCAGAGTACGAAGCAACGATCGCTCAAACTCCGAAACTGCGGACTTGGTGGAATGAAGTCAGTCAACTTCCCAGCGTCAAGAAAGTCTGTGCTTGATTGACATCTGTAGCATTTTATAAACCACGGGTTTACAACCATGTCCCATTTATTTGAGCCATTCGATCAACGTGGCGTTAGCTTCCGAAATCGCATTGCAGTTTCTCCCATGTGTCAATATTCCAGTGTTGATGGGTTCGCGAATGATTGGCATCTGGTTCATCTCGTCAGTCGAGCCGTAGGAGGGGCAGGGCTGGTGATGACTGAAGCAGCAGCAGTCGAGCCTGAAGGACGAATTACGCCGCAAGATTTGGGAATCTGGCAAGATGCTCACATTGAAATGTTGGCGCGAATCGTCGAGTTAATTCACCGCAACGGTGCGGTTGCTGGAATTCAACTTGCTCATGCAGGTCGAAAAGCCAGTACAGCACTTCCGTGGGATGGCGGCGAGGTGCTTTCGGAATCTCAAGGGGGATGGACTTCGATCGCCCCTAGCGCCATTCCTTTTGAACCCAATAGCCCCGCCCCGACCGCTCTGAGTATCGAAGACATTCAGAAGCAGACGACACTCTTTGTCAGCGCAGCCCAACGCGCCCTCGAAGCCGGATTTGACCTAATAGAGATTCATGCGGCTCACGGCTACCTACTGCATGAATTTATGTCTCCCTTGAGCAATCAACGGACAGATGACTATGGTGGCAGTTTTGAGAATCGCATCCGGTTTTTATGTGAAGTCGTAGAAGCGGTGCGAAATGTTTTGCCGGATCGAACACCGCTTTGGGTTCGCATCTCTGCAACCGATTGGGTTCCAAATGGTTGGGACATTGAACAAAGTATTGTACTCAGCTATAAATTAAAGTCACTGGGCGTTGATTTGATCGATTGTTCCTCAGGCGCAATTGTACCGGGTGTAAAGATTCCGACGGGTGCAGGTTATCAAACTACCTTTGCCGAGAGCATTCGACGCTCCGGGAACATCGCCACCGGAGCAGTTGGTATGATTACTGCACCCGCGCAGGCTGACCACATCATCCGTACAGGTCAAGCAGATATGGTATTACTTGCCAGAGAAATGCTGCGCGATCCTTATTGGCCGATGCGGGCTGCCAAGCAACTACGTCAGTCGGTGCCTGCTCCAATTCAATACGCTCGCGCTTGGTAATTAAGCGGATTTGCGATCGGTTTTACACAACTCCACTAGGAATCCCTTTTTTAGTGTTTCTGTTAACCAGTCGCTCAATAAAGGCTTGTTTGATTCTGCGATCGCCTCCCGTACAAGGCACGTTCCCATCCCCGTGACGTGAGCCGATTTAATCAACTAACAGGAGTGAATATGTCTGAGATTCAAAACAAGGTTGTCATCATTACTGGAGCAAGTAGCGGTTTAGGTGAAGCCACCGCCCATCGTTTAGCCGCCAGCGGAGCCAAACTGATGCTTGCTGCCCGCCGCGAAGATAGACTCAAGGACTTGGTGGCTGCAATCGAAAAAACAGGTGGCACCGTTGCCTATCGAGTCACCGATGTTGCCGATCGCGCCCAGATGCAAGCATTGGCGGACGCAACGCTGGAAACATACGGACGCATTGATGTGCTGGTCAATAATGCGGGTTTAATGCCACTGGCTCCCCTTGACCAGATTAAGGTCGATGAGTGGGATCAAATGATTGATGTCAACATTAAAGGCGTACTTTACGGCATCGCAGCAGTGCTGCCGACTATGCGCCAACAGAAGTCTGGACACGTAATCAACTTGTCGTCGGTTGCAGGACACAAAGTATTTCCGGCGGCGGCAGTTTACTGTGCTACAAAGTATGCCGTGCGAGCAATCTCCGAAGGGCTGCGGCTGGAGTCAAACGGTGAAATTCGTTCTACCAACATTTCACCCGGTGCGGTTGCGACTGAGTTAACCAGTACCATCACCCATGGTGAGACGGCATCAGGGATAAATCAGTTGTATTCAATCGCCATTGATGCGGATGCGATCGCCCGGGCGATTGCCTATGCCATCAAGCAACCCGGTGATGTGGATGTCAACGAAATGATCATCCGTCCGACTCGTCAGGAGTTGTGAAGTGGGGCCCAGGAAAGTCGATCGACTCTCAATTGAATACGGCTCAACTGTTTCTGGGTCATCCATAGCTTGATTCAGTAACGCCGAATCGGAAGCGATGGCAGTTGACTTACCGGGTTTTGGCGAAACTCCGCCGCTGACAAGTGAAGTGTCGATGCGAACGCTAGCCGATGCAGTCAGTCGGACTGCGCTCTTTGCCCTGTTTTCGGCGCATCCCTGGCAATTGTCGCGTGAAATAACCCTCGAATAGATGCGGAGTTTTGCGGCTGCGCCGTGTTTTGATGAATTGCTGCATTAGCTTGCTTGCGGAGAACTCAGCAAGTTGTACCTGTGGGTGCGATCGCACATCCCCTCGCGATCGGTTGGCACTCCCAATTCGTTCCTGAGGGTATCGTTGTGTCGATCGCACCCTCCTAGGTCAAACTCAACAATCTAATCAATCTAGCCACCATAATATCGGATAATTGTAAAGCAATTCACCAAGCCAACAGCATGAGTATTGACCAATTAAACACAGACTACGGCATAGCCGGGAACCTCACCTTCGCCACCGGAAACGGTGGTTTCCCGATGATTCACATTGACAACGGTCAAGCCAAAGCCTTAATTTCTGTGTATTCCGGTCAAGTGCTCTCCTTTCAACCAGCCACCGAAACCACAGACTTGATGTTTGTCAGCGAAAAAGCCTACTATGCCGAAGGGAAAGCCATCAAAGGCGGTATACCCATCTGTTGGCCCTGGTTTGGCCCCGATCCCGAAGCCTTGGGGCGTCCGAGTCATGGCTTTGTGCGGAATCGCCTCTGGAATGTGCTAGAAACCGCCACAACCGCAGACGGCGGAACCAAAGTAACTCTCGGACTCAAGGATACCGATGAAACTAGAGCAATTTGGCCGCAAGCCTTTGAACTGGCGATCGCAATTACGATCGGCACCAGCCTCACTGTAGAATTAATCACCCGCAATCTAGGCGACAAAGCATTTCCCCTCACCCAAGCTTTGCACACCTATTTCCAAGTCGGCGATATCAACCGCGTACAGGTTTTAGGTTTAGAAAATAGCCAGTATCTTGATAAAGCTGAAGGTGGTGTCGAAAAAACTCAAGTGGGTGCAGTGGTAGTAGCAGGTGAAGTCGATCGCATTTATCTCGATGTCACCAATGAATTAGTCATTGACGATAGCGCCCTCAATCGCCGGATTCGCATTAAATCATCGGGTAGTAAATCCGTCGTAGTGTGGAATCCGTGGGTGACAATTTCTGCAAATATGGCCGACCTTGATGATGCAGATTATCAGCGTTTACTCTGCGTAGAAACGACCAATGCAGCTACAGATATTGTGGAGGTTCCCCCTCATGGTGAGTTCCGCTTGCAGGCAATTTACAGCGTTGAACGCGACTAAGGAATTAGAGCTTAATCTTAGCGGTGATGGGGGCAAAATTCCCAGTAAGCGGTTCAACATTTCAATTGGATATTTTGGGCGTTGCTCAAATCCCACCCACAAGACTGGGATTGTTTCTTTAAATACAACTTAAATGCCGATTAGCTGATTGAATTTAAAAACTCTGTCACCCTAATGACTAATAATACCAAATCCAAAATTTCTCCCCTCTTTATTTCTTCGTCCGCGAAAGACGTTCGGCGAATACGATCGGTGTTAACCGCCGACTCCGATATTTTACTTACCATCAATTATTATGCAAAACTTCAATTGGACAAAACTTCAAAATGGATCAGACATTCGCGGTATCGCACTCGAAGGCGTTCCTAATGAAAAAGTCAACCTCACCCCCGAAATAGCGACAATCTTAGGTAAATCCTTTGTGAGTTGGCTGGTGCAAAAACTCAAGAAACCGACCGCAGAATTAACGATCGCGATCGGGCGTGACAGTCGCCTATCAGGGCCAACTTTAATGCAAGCAGTCATGGAGGGAATCGCCTCAGTTGGTGCAACCGTGTACGACTTTGAAATGGCCTCAACCCCCGCCATGTTTATGAGTACAATTACCCCTGGTTTTGATTGTGACGGCGCGATTATGCTCACTGCTAGCCATTTGCCATTTAATCGAAATGGCTTAAAGTTTTTCACTGCCAAAGGTGGGTTACAAAAGCAGGATATTACAGATATCTTAACACTAGCCCAAAGCAATTACTTTCAGCCAGCCTCATCGCCCGGTAAAATTACAAAGCATGATTTTATCTCAGTTTATGCTAACCAATTTGTCACAAAGATTAGGGAAGCAGTCAATCATCCAGATAATTTTGAGCAACCGCTAACAGGATTAAAAATTGTTGTAGATGCGGGCAATGGTGCTGGCGGTTTTTATGTTGATAAAGTCTTAAAACCTTTAGGTGCAGACACTAAGGGCAGTCAGTTTTTAGAACCCGATGGTACTTTCCCCAATCATGTGCCAAATCCCGAAGATAAACAGGCAATGCAGTCAATTTGTCAAGCGGTAATTGAACATCAAGCTGATTTTGGGATTATTTTTGATACCGATGTCGATCGCAGTGCGGCCGTTGATGGAGTTGGCAAGGAACTCAATCGCAATCGCTTAATTGCCTTGATTTCTGCGATCGTATTACAAGAACACCCAGGCTCTACCATTGTCACCGATTCTATCACCTCCGATGGCTTGACACAATTCATCGAACAAGATTTAAAAGGGATTCACCATCGCTTTAAACGCGGCTACAAAAATGTGATTGACGAGTCGATTCGCCTCAATAAAGCCGGACAGGAATCATGGCTGGCGATTGAAACCTCTGGACATGGAGCTTTGAAAGAAAATTACTTTCTGGATGATGGCGCTTATTTGGTCAGCAAATTATTGATTGAATTGGCTAAGTCAAAGCTAGCAAATCAATCTTTGCCCGATTTAATCGCAAATTTAAAAGAGCCAGAAGAAAGTACAGAATTTCGGATTAAACTTGGTGTGGATGATTTCCAAGCCCAAGGATATCGCGTTATTGAGCAACTGCAAGAATTTGTCTCAACCCAAGCAGACTGGAAAATTGTTCCCAATAACTACGAAGGTCTGCGAATTTCCTGTACCTCAGCTAGCGAATCCGGCTGGTTTCTGTTACGCTTATCACTCCACGATCCGGTGATGCCTTTGAATGTTGAGTCTAATGTTAAGGGTGGTGTCGCTCGCATAGTGGCTCGGCTTTTAGCTTTTTTCCAAACAACAGAATCCCTTGATTTGTCGGCACTATCGAGCTAAGTTTTACTGGTGCCAGACTGTTAGTAAACCAAATCCAAAGAGGAATTTAATCATGTGGCTTTTAATCATAAAATGTTCTGCTGCAAGCTGGGATATCCATTCCAAAGCTTTCAAAGCGATCGCTGCCAAATATCCTGCCACGCCTCTTTCTTCCAAAAAGATGAAAGGCGATGCTCAACGCATCATGGAGTATCAGATTGAGAATGTCAACGATGTAGAGGAATTTATGGAAGAATGCTTGAGCTTAGATGGTTTCACCGCTACCTTTGAATCCCTATAATTCTAGGTGATAAGATTATAGCAATTCTCAATTTTGATCTCATATCCTTTGAGAGGAGATTTTAAAATTGAGAATCAATAGTATTTTGCCAAAAACAGGCTACAATAACTAAAGAGTTTTAGGAAGATTATCGGAAAATAAACTGCCAAGAAAGCAGTTAATTAACAGCAGATGAGTTAACAATAATTATGTCGCCTCGCCGCGATATAACTAATACCAATTGTTAAAAGTTATGCAACAGTAGCTAGGGCCGATAAAATAAAATCCCATTAGGTTATAGATGAAGAGTGTTTATGTTCAAACTTCGGCTGTCCTAGATTTGTGGTGGTGGAAACGGTAGTGTGACCGTCTGGCTTAAGCAGGTTTTCCTCCCCGCATAACGGGAATTTTTATTATTGTTATCACCTCAAGTTAAATATTGATTTAAGTTAGTCTCTCATCTCCAAATCTTTTAGTTTCCCAAGCTTTTTAGCTACGGCTGTTTCTCTCGACTGATTGAGGGTTGCTATAGTGAGTCTAGATTGTTAAAAATATCTCAGCGAGAGAAAGGTTAAGGACACCTAGTGATGATAATGAGTGTGAGTCGAGGCAACGGCGGGCTAAGTGCGGAAATAGTTACGGGTAGGATTTTGCGGTGGCGGCAGTTGAAAGCAAACAAGCTAACCGCCAGTTCGATCGGGGGAATTGTTGCTGGCTTACTGAGTTTTGCCCTGCCGGTGCAAGCTTTGCAGGTAGTTGTAACACCGGCAAATCCCCAACTGGGAGATACCCTGTCAGTAATGATTCAGGTTGACGGTAACGGCGGGGAAACTCCCAAAGTGTCTCTACAGCAAAAAAACTACCCCGCGTTTCCCATTGGCAACGGACGCTTTCGGGCCCTGCTGCCGACGACGCCTGCTGAGAAACCCGGTGCCCGCCTTGTTCAAGTCGCAGGTGACGGACAAGTGCAGAAGTTAAGCGTGCAAGTGCGCGATCGAGATTTTCCCACTCAATCCATCTGGCTACCGCCTGGGAAAGACGAGGAAGGTACAGATGCGGAGTTCGATCGCGTAGACGCATTTAAAGCACTGGTGACACCCGAAAAATTTTGGGACGGCAAATTGTTGCGCCCCAACTCCGGCGAAATTACTACTATTTACGGAGTTCGCCGATACTATAATGGGGTATTTGCTCAGGACTACTACCACCGCGGCGTCGATTACGCGGGTGCTTACGGTTCGCCTGTAGTCGCACCAGCAGCAGGTCGGGTGTCTCTAGTGGGACGCGAATCTCAAGGGTTCAAAATCCACGGGAATGTCGTTGGTCTCGACCACGGTCAGGGGGTAGCAAGTATTTTGATGCACCTCAGCCGGATTGATGTCAAGGAAGGCGATGTCGTGAAAGCCGGTCAAGTAATTGGTGCTCTGGGGTCAACGGGGGCTTCCACAGGCCCTCACCTGCATTGGGGACTTTACGTGCACGGGCAGTCCGTCGATCCCGTACCTTGGCGGCTTCAGGGAATTGAGTAGGAATTTTTACGGGTTTTGACGAATAAAGCCGTCAATTATGGGGTAAGTTTGTGGCTAGGGTGTGCAGATAACTGTTATGGGTTATCAGTATTGAGTTAGGATTTGTATAAAAATTCTCAACTCAATCCTCAAAACTCGAATCTCAAGACGCTAACAATCGCGTCTTAACAAAACTCTATTAATGATGCCGTTGAGTGGGAAGCATATATGAGTATTGAAAAAATTGTTGAACAAGCTTTGCAAGACGGCTATTTAACGCCGTCTATGGAAGCTGAGGTGGGACGGATATGCAATACGGCTTCGGAATTGTCGATCGAAGAGTACATGGCTCTCGATCGTCTGATGGGCTCTTTGTTGACTGGCGAAGTTGTGGTTCTGCCACGCAAACAGTTCATCAACGTGATGGAAGAGTTGGTGCTCAGCGATGCGATCGCTAGGGTGGCCGAAATTGAGGCCACGAGCGACCTGAGTCTGGATGTGGGAGATATTGCAGCTTATGCTTTAAATAGGCTGCCACCTCTGTACGCTACGACGGAAGAGGGAGCTCACTTTCAAAGGGCTAGGGCTAAAGAACAACTTCACGATTTGATTTCCAAAGAAGTCAACGCAGCGATCGCCCGCAACTTGGACAGGCCCGACACCCCAAACCCCACAGCTTTGGGCAAGTCTTCGGGAAACGAAGTTCTTTCACAGCTAAGCACTTGGCTGCAAGCTAACGCCACTAATTTTGAGCCGCAGCCTTAGTACCACCCCAAAAGCTCTATTTTAGTTAAGTCGATCCCGCTCAATTCAGAAAGCGGGATTTTTAGTTGGTTTCTGAGCAATCAACATCTAAACGCACAAGACAGAAGCCAGAATTCAAGAAAAAAAATTAAAAATTAAGAGTTTTTATTTGATGTAAAAAATACAAAACTCCCTCTTCCTTCTTCCTTCTTCCTTGTTCCTGACATCCGTTATAAAATCCGTTGCCGAACTTCCTTCTTCTTTCAAACAATTAATTGTTGCTGTCAGAAGAGTCACCCAAGGGGCCGACGGTAACTTTTGTCTCTCGTTTTTCGCGTTTTTTTCGTTCCGCTTGGATGACATCTTGAAGCACTATTCGCGCTTGGGCCATTTTTTCCAAATTGCTGCGGTACAAATCTAAATCTTTGCTAACTTTGTCTTCTGGGAGGTGCAATGCGGCACAGACTTTGGCGATCGCGCCGTTTCGCGTTTCTTGATCTTTTACTAAGTTAGGGTCAGCTTTTTCTAACAGCGAGAACAAACCGATCGCGAACAAGCGGCTGTACTTAAATTGAGGGTTGCTGGCGATCGCCCCTAAAGATGCTTGCAAATCCCCTGTATCTTCAAAGCTGGTCGAGCGATCGAGCCACGAGAGCAACTCTTGCCCGGAAAGTCGCTCCGCCAAGCTTTCCAATCTCTGAGCGTCTTGTTTGTAGCGATCGGGATCGTCTTCTAGGGACTTGCACAAAGCGTTAAAAATCGAAACTCTGTCTGCTTCTGGGGCGTACCCGAGCATGAATCGATCGAAAGCTGTCACCACACCCAAAGCATAAATTGGGTCGTATTGAAAATCGGCATTTGCCGAAAGCAAGTGCATTTCTACCATCAACTCTTCCACCACTCGACGGTAAATTGAGTTGATCGGTCGAGTGTGAATCGTATAGAAACTTCGCTTAGTATCTGAAACAGTACGGTTATTGTTCACCTGAGTCTTATAGATAAATAATTTTGCCGTAGCGGGCGTGCCAGCGCGGCGTGAGTAAAGTCGGGGGAGTCTTTCTGCGATCTGGCTGACAAAAATTGCCAGTTTTTTAAGCGTTGCCGCCTCTTTGCGAGACAAAATTTTATCAAAAAGATTTTACGCCCGATCGGCAGCAACAATTAATCTGTCGCACTACGAGAGCCAAACCCCAGTATCTTTACAATCATAGCTCTTCTGGGATCGCTCATAAATCTAATCTTCTGACTTGCGCAGCCCAGGTATCGCAACCGTTATCACAATAAGTTTTTTCTGTCAAGCCATGAACCTGAAAAATCAAACAAACATGACAATTTCTCCTGAATTAAGAGCTTTAGCCCAGTACATGGCGGGCGAATTTGACAACCGGGAACAAGCGCTAGCAGACCCGGCTTGGTACGTCCACCTTCGTTTGTGGCAAAGACCCGTACCCGTTCCTCTTTTTTCCGAACCCAGCATTACTCTGTTTGCCGAACAAGCCAACATTCTGGAATTAGACAAGCCATACCGCCCCCGCATCGTGCAACTGAGGCACTCACAGATAGCGCCGGGACTTATAGAAGCTCAGTATTATATGTTCCACGACATTGAAGCCGTCAAAGGAGCCGGTTGCAACCCCGACTTGCTTGGAAAGCTAACGAAGGAGCAAATCCAACTCCTCCCCGGCTGCACCCTCTCGGTTGCGGTGCAAAATTTAGCCTCAAACGGCTATCGGTTTCGGGCATCTTTGCCGGAGGGCACTCGCTGCGGCTTTGCCTACGGGGGGCAAAATTACCAAGTAGACTTGGGGTTTGAAGCTGCAGGCGAGGAATTTCTCAGCTATGACAAAGGAATCAGCCCCACGACAGGCAAGGCTATCTGGGGAGCCTTAATGGGCCCTTTTAGATTTGTCAAGCGTCAGGATTTTGCTGCTGAGATATTGGGTTGAACTACAAAGCAACAAGAAAGAAGGAAGAAAGATTTAGTTATCTAGGAGAGAAGGCAAGACTTTACCTTGACGTATTCTTCTACTTTAGTGTTTTGGTGAATGTTTCAACCTTTCAAGAAAGGAATAAGGCAGAAGGAAGCAGGCAAAAATTTACCTGCTTCCTGTTCTTCTGCTGGGTTTCTGCGCGCTTCTGAGTCTCAAGCTTAAATTACCCGCGACACTGCAACCGATGCCAGCAGGAGTGCTCAACTTGCGCGCGGCACCCCCTCTAGAGCTTCTTCTTCCGTTTCAAAGATTTCAAACACAGAATCCATCATGGTGACTTCAAACACCAGTTTGGCTTCTGGATGAACATTGCAAATGCGGAAACTTCCCTTAACTTTATCCGCATCCCGCATACCTGCTACAAGTGAGGTCAGGCCAGAACTATCGATAAAGTTAACCTGACCAAGATTCACTACGACATGGCGGCTGAGTTTGGAAATACACTCTTGCAACTTGAGGCGGAATTGCCAAGCTGTAGTGATGTCCAACCGTCCTGTCGGTGCTAAGACGATAACTGTTGTACCGTCTTGAAGCGTGTGGGTTTTTTGATCAATATGAATCACTGACCCTTCCCTCAAATTTATTATCTATCGCGGTGGTTACTGTCCCAGTAGTTTAACTCAGGTCGGTGACTGCTGAGGCATCCAATTCGCCCAATCTTGCGGTTTTAAGAACTTGGAGTAGAGTTCGGCTTCTGGAGAGTTGGGTTCTGGCTCATAGCAGTATTCCCAGCGTACCAAAGGCGGCAGGGACATCAGAATCGATTCGGTGCGTCCGTTGGTTTGCAAGCCAAAGGTCGTGCCTCGATCGTACACTAAGTTAAATTCAACGTAACGGCCGCGGCGGTAAAGTTGGAAATTGCGCTCGCGATCGCCGTATTCTTTCGATCGGTGCTTTTCAATTATGGGGGTGTAAGCCGGCAAAAATGCCCGGCCGCAGTCCTGTACAAAAGCGAACAGCGACTCCCAACTCCTAGGTTCCGGCACCCCGATGTTGTTGCTGCACTCAGCAGCCTTCCCTTTGACATTATGGTCGCGGTAAAGCGCGCCTTGAGCGCTTTGGTAGTCAAAAAACAGGCCGCCCACGCCGCGGGTTTCTTGGCGGTGGGGGAGGTAGAAATATTCGTCGCACCAGAGTTTAAAGGTCGGATAATATCCGGGATGGTGGCGATCGCAAGCTGCTTTCAGAGTTTTGTGAAAATGAGCTGCATCCTCAGCCAACGGGTAATAAGGAGTCAAATCGACACCGCCGCCAAACCACCAAATCGGTCCAGCCTCAAAATAGCGGTAATTCAGGTGAACCGTAGGCAAATAGGGATTGCGGGGGTGCAGCACCATCGAAGTGCCAGTTGCATAGAAATCGTGACCGGCAGCTTCTGGGTGCTTGGCCAAAATCAAAGCCGGCAAACTTTCGCCCCAGACTTGGGAAAAATTGACTCCCCCCTGTTCAAAAACATTGCCTTCCCGCATGACGCGAGAACGTCCGCCGCCGCCTTCAGAGCGTTCCCAAGAGTCCTCTTTAAATTTGCCAACGCCATCGACCTGTTCGAGGGATTGACAAATTTCGTCTTGTAGGCTTTTCATAAATTGGCTGACTCTAGCTCTAGAGTCAGCGGGCGGCAAAAACGGGGAAGTGGCGGTTTTAAGTGTGGTAGAAACTGTCATCCGATTTTAGATTTTAGATTTTAGATTTTAGATTGAAGAATTGCGACCACGGCTCAATTCGCCTATTGTGACCAAATTGCTTTCGGTCGTAGAAATTCTTGCCGATCGCATTTGAGTTTGAGATTGACCGTGAGTCCCAAATCCTGTCGTCATGTAATTATGCCACCGCAGGTCTGCAAATGATCGCTATGAAGTTACATTAAAAAATAGCAATAAAAATATACTTAAACCTGCGATCGAAAATTCGCTAACCCAATTGCAGAGCTATGGTGGAAAACACAATGCCCAATACACTCGATGTTAGTTCAGTCTTAGAAATCCTGCGACCCGTGCAAGACCCCGAACTTCAAAAGAGTTTGGTGGAATTGAACATGATTCGTAACATCAAAATTGACGGCGGTGTCGTCAGCTTTACTTTAGTGCTGACAACGCCTGCTTGCCCGCTGCGAGAATTTATTGTCGAAGATTGCCAAAAAGCGGTCAAACAGTTGCCAGGAGTCGAAAAAGTGGCGGTGGAGGTGACAGCCGAGACGCCGCAGCAAAAGGGAGTGGTCGATCGCCAAGGCATTGAAGGAGTGAAAAATATTATCGCAATTTCCAGCGGCAAAGGCGGCGTCGGCAAAAGCACGGTGGCGGTAAATGTGGCAGTAGCACTGGCACAAACAGGTGCTAGGGTGGGTTTGCTGGATGCGGATATCTATGGGCCCAACGACCCCAATATGTTGGGTTTGGGGGACGCAAAAGTGATGGTTAGGGACGGAAAAAGCGGGGAAAGCCTGGAACCCGCTTTCAACTACGGCGTCAAATTGGTGTCGATGGCGTTTTTAATTGACAAAGACCAGCCCGTGATTTGGCGCGGCCCGATGTTGAACGGGATCATTCGGCAGTTCCTCTATCAGGTGAATTGGGGCGATTTAGACTATTTGATTGTCGATATGCCTCCGGGTACTGGAGACGCGCAGTTGACAATGGCGCAAGCGGTGCCGATGGCTGGTGTCGTGATCGTTACCACGCCGCAGACAGTGGCTTTGTTGGACTCCCGCAAGGGTTTAAAGATGTTCCAGCAGTTGGGTGTGTCGGTGTTGGGAATTGTGGAAAACATGAGCTATTTTGTGCCGCCGGATATGCCCGACAAGCAATACGATATTTTCGGTTCCGGCGGCGGGGAAAAGACTGCTGCTGAGTTGGGAGTGCCGCTGTTAGGCCGCATTCCGCTGGAAATTCCGTTGCGGGAAGGTGGCGATTCTGGCGTGCCGATCGTGGTGGGGCAACCGGGTTCTGCTTCAGCTAGGGAGTTGCGGGCGATCGCGGGTCGCATTGCCGGTAAAGTTTCCGTAGCAGCCTTAGCCTAACAAACTCTCGTTTCAGGGCTTTGCCTCGCGTCTTCCTGTGGACGAAGATTTGCCTAGTTCTCAGGCTCTGCTTGGGAACTAGAAACGAGAAACGGTAAGCTATAAACAGCCAACTTAACATTCCAAGAATTATGATTTTTCCAGGTTCGGCAGTTCGAGTTAAAGATAAGGGTGAGATTTACTACACCTTTCAAGGACAAGTCCAGCGAGTTAGCGACGGGAAAGTTGCGGTACTGTTTGAAGGCGGGAATTGGGACAAGCTGATTACGTTCCGCCTGTCGCAGTTGGAACTTGTCGATGCTACGGCTGGTCGCGCGAAATAATCAGTTGGTTGTTGACAGTTGACAGTTGACAGTTGTCAGTTGTAATTAGTTATTAGTTATTGTTTATTAGTACCCACTTACAAATAATAATAACCAACTGCCAACTGCCAATAACCAACTGCCAACTGCCAATAACCAACAACCAACTGCCAACTGCCAATAACCAACTGACTAATATGCGTTTACCTTTACCCCAATTTGCTACAAAAGAGCGCCATCCCGATCGCATTGCTGAGGTGATCGAGACGGCAACTTCGGAGTTTTTGGCTCAATGTTTGGAACCGGAAGACTTGAGTTTTCCCGTGATGCCGCCTTTTGGCAGTTGGGTGAAGGCCGAGGATGAAGAGTCGAAAAATCAAATTTACGGCGTGGTTTATTACGCTACGACTAGCCCGATCGACTCGGTGCACAGAGCTCGCGCTTTGGGTTTGTCGCTGGAAGAGTTGCGGGAGGAACAACCGCAGATTTTTGCGATGCTAAAAACCGAGTTTCGAGTGGCGATTGTGGGGTTTGAGGCTGCGCCGGAAAGGTTGAACGGTCACGGCCCATCAAGGGGTAAAATTTATCAGTATTTGCCGCCGCGCCCGCCGCAAATTCACCAGGCGGTTTATCGCTGCGAACCGGATGAGGTGGTTGATTTTACCGTGCAGTTGGATTTTTTGAGGACGCTGCTGGGGGTGACTAATGCGCCGGTGGATGCGCTGACGGCGGCGGCGATTCGTGAGATTTATCAGTTGCGGATGCGCGATCGAACTTGGTTGGTGGAAGCGGGGAGGAGTTTGAGTGTTTTGCTGAAGGATGATTACGATCGGTTGCGGGTGATTTTGAGTCAGATTCATCCCTAGGGTAAAGGTTAAGAATCAGAATAATAAACAGTGACATATCCGTCGCTCCAGTGGTCTTGATCCAAGGGATAACAGCTTATATGAAAGCCTTCTGGAGCATCTATAAAACCGGGTTGGGAGAGCATTCTTGCCTTAGCAGCTTCGGCTAATGTTTTAGTCGAATAAATACCGATAATTTTTACGTCTTCGCGGTCGTCTCCCAATTCATGGACGTGCTGAAGAATAAAGACATTAACCATATTCTTAAAATTATTCAAGCATCGCTCTCAAGCATAACTGACACGGGAGGCGATCGCCCGATCGCCCATATTATTACTCTTCAAGTTTTTCCTCCAAATCATCTAAATACAAACGAATAAAATCCCCTGCTGAATCGGGATTAATTTGCTGTAATCCCCTGCGAATCTCTAGAACAGCTTCAGATGCCGGATCTCTATTCTCGTTAACCCAACGCTTAATGCTCGATCGCCCAATGCCCATAATCGCTGCCAATTGATTTTGACTGATGCCATAGGTTTCTCAAACCTGCTTCAGCGCCTTTCCTGCCTTACTCATGGCTTCTATGTTCTCAGAAGCTCGCAGCTAAGTAAAGATTGTGAACATTATTATTACTCTTCGGGTTTTTCTTCCAAATCATCTAAATATAAACGAATGAAATCTGCTGATGCCTGCGGATTAATTTGCGATAGTGCTTTCCGAATGTCCAACACTGCCTCTGCTACAGGATCTCTACTTTCATTGACCCACCGGTGAATGTTGGAACGTCCTACTCCCATTGTCACAGCCAAGCGATTTTGGCTGATGCCGTAAGTTTCCAGCACCTGCTTGAGTGCTTTGCCTGCTTTTCCCATGCCTCAGATTGTCTCAGAGGCCGATCGTTTCGTAAATGTTGCCTATAGGTAACATTCACGATAGAATGATTTTGTTGCCTATAGGCAACATCAACCGCAAAAACACAAAACGCTGATGCCGAAAAACTTCCTTGCTAGTCCCCCAGCAACCGATACTGCTACAGCGACAGTACCTGTAGCAGAGCCTCCGCCACCCGATAGAGAACCCGTCAAAATCTTGCTGATAGGTTCTCCCAAAGCGGTGAGGAGCATCATTCACATCCTTTACTGTTTGGGTTTTGCCTCTGTCAGCGAGTGGAGCCCGCTGCAACCTGCCCAAAAGCCCGGTGAAGTTATGAGCATTCTCATGCGTTACCTGCGACTGTAGGGGTGATATAACATTCTTTGCGGGCGTGAGCCAACAGCTTGTACAGTCTATTCAGACTTTAAGAGGTGTTGGCGTTAGAATTAGACCGCGATCGCTCGTTGTTCACTATGTCTTTCGGGCGATCGCCCATTAGTTTGCAATCATTTATTTAAACCGAGAAAGATTATATGTGGGTAGAGATAACAGGGCTGAATCAAGTTCCCGAATGGGATGTTTTGAAGGTAAAAGTTGAGGGTAATTCGCTGATTTTGAATCGTCGAGGCATGAATGTTACTTGTTACCGTAATGCTTGCACTCATTTAGAATATCCGATCGACATGGGTAAGGTAAGCGGCGGTATCATTACCTGTCCGTTCCATAAGTATCAGTACAAGTTAGATAGCGGTAAATGTTTGAATGCACCCGCCGATTCCCTGGAATCTTATCCGGTAAAGATTGAGGGCGATCGCGTTTTTGTGAAGATAGATGAGTCATGATTCATCAGTCATTTACTCGTTACCAGGCTGGAAGCTGGAAGTTAAAATTCTGAAAGATAGCGGTAAATATAGATTGTACGCGATCGTCTGTAGGGACACGGCAATGCCGTGTCCGGCCCGGGGATCTGCGACTTTTAATACTTTCAACCTACCGCTTTCGCCTAATACTTTCAACCTACCGCTTTCGCCCGCCGCTGGCGGAGGAAAACCGCCAAAAGCCCGATCGCAACAACCCCCAAAAGCAGCCATTCTTCGGGTTCAGGAACCCCCGAAACATTCAGAGGATTGTTCGGTTTAGTTAACTCCTCCTTACCCGATTCTACTTCTCTGTCAAATCGATCGCTCTTAGCTTCCGCTGCTTTTAGCTGCTCCCTTTGCGCATCATTAACTAACACAATCATCGAAGAATAAGGCGTCACCACTTTGAAATTTTTAGCTACTGCGTGCATCGCATCCAGTTGCGTCAATTGAGTTGAACTTTTCTGCTTGCTAAGTGCAGTTATCAACTGCCGCGCCGCTATCTGTTTAAAGCCTTCATTGCCTGTATTTTTTGACTCTGCAACTGCCGCCGATTTTGCAGTTTTTTTCGACTGCGGGGTTTTGGCATAACTCCAAACATAGCCGTCAACAACGCTAACTGTAGATTTGCCCGAAGCTGCTGTCGTCGCCACTCGCTGCATCGCTTCTTTGATATCTGTAGAAACTCCGCCACCGCTATCTTGAATCACCTTTAAAGTTGAGTCGTCGTAGCCCGGGGGCAAACCTCCCAAATGCACTGTCCACAGCGGTGCAGAGATGGAAAGTTTAGGTTGGCGATCGTCTGACAATTCGTAACTGTGGCGATCGCTCACCACAAATACAGTATCGTAACTTTTATCGCCCCGCAACTGTGCAAACTGTTGCAGCATATCTTTGAGCTGGATTGTACCGTAAAACGTCACCTTTGCCGCATCTAAATTGCGTACATCTTCCACAAACTTAGGTGGCATTCCCGCAGCGCTGGCGACATACAAATTAACAGCATTTTTGCCTGCTGCATTAGCTTTCAACCATTCAAAAGTCTCTTTTACATCCTTATTTTCCGCCGCCATGCTGCGGGAAGTATCGAGAATTACTGCAAACTTCTTGCCTTGCGGTAGCGAGTAATTTGCATCAGCCAGCGGCTTAGCAGAAATGATATTTCCTCCCGGTAGAACCGCCTGCTGCGCTGTTAGTGGTTGCTGTGCGACTGCGGGCAAAAAGGGTGGCAGCCAAGTTTCTCTTGCTTCTTTCCCGCTGTATTTTACCTCTTTTCCGGCGATCGTGCGGCGCGTATTTTGGTTCCAAAAAATGTTGCGTTTCTCAGCCAAAACAGGCATAGCCCAACCCTGCGGCTGGCGCATGACTTTATAAGTAAGCCACAGGTTCATCTCCGTTGGCGTGTCAGTTTGCGTTCCCGAAAACTCTCGTTTAACCGGAATTGGAAAAGCCCGCAAGCGGTATTGTTTCGGGCCAATTTGTTCTAGCAAAGCCGGATCGACCCTTTCTACTACCTGCTGGTTGTAGACTTGCTGGGCGGCACCGCGAGGCGATACAGTAAATGCAAAACGCTTTTTCAAATCCCCAGTATCTCCCAGCCAAATTCCTGTCACTGCGGCGCTTTCCGGCAAGGAAAAGTAGTAGAATACTTCTTGCAAGTTTGTTGTTTGATTTTTGTAAACTTCGTAGAGTTCAACATCAGCCCAATCGCCGTTTTCTTTGACTGTAACTTCTTGCGACTGCAACCATACTTTTTCCTCATTGACATTCAGCAAACCAGCTTTAGCTTCTTCTCGGTTAAATGTTGACTGCACCGCGTGTTTTACGGCTTCTGTGTCACCTTTCTGAAGTTCCGTATCGAAGAATTCGCCGTAGAGTTTTTCAGCTTTTTTAACATCTGCACTTGAACCTTTATACAAAAACGGCGACATTAAAAAATTATAGCTATTCTGCACTGTCTGAGCGGCTGCGTCAGGAAAATTCAAAGTATTTTTGTATATCTCATAAATGTGGTTGTTTTCTCCCACAGTGCTGAGGTAGCGGTAAGGGGACAAATAAGCATTGACTAAGCCCGATCGAATCATATCAGACTTGGCTAATAAAGTTTGGCGAACCGTGTCATTTGCTGCAGGAGTCGCCAGCATTTTTAGTGCTGCAACTTGCGGTTGCTGCTGCAAAGCGGAGAAAATAGCCAGCCAAGCTGCTATGACTCCCAAACTTCCGATTATCGCCTGATTTTTCCCGTATTGTGCAGCAAAACTCTGCCATATTTTCCGCCCGGAATGAATGTAGAGAAAGCCGTACAGCGAAGGCATGACAACAAACAAGCTACAGGTTAAACCAAACAAGATAAATGATAGCGGTATCCAAATTAAACCCCAGACCCACGCCCCGTATTTAAACATCTCCAGAAATGGTGATACCCATGTAAACTTGAAAAATTCAATGACTAAAGTGAAAAATCCTACAACTGTAAATAATCCTACTGGTAGAGCGTAAAACATCAGCAATGTTGCCGCCCAAATACCAACTACTAGCATTAAACTGTGGCAGCCTAATTGCAGCCATACACTTCGCTTTTCTCCAATTAAGCTTAAAAAACGAGGCTGTTTATTATGGGCAGTTTGGGAATCTGAAATGTTTTGAACATTTTCTATTTTCCCTAGATATCCGTACAGCATTTCCACTAAAAATGCTGCAATGCACAAAGCAAGAGTAGCGATGATTTGAGAACTAGCAGGATTCAGCTCTCGCAGCAGAAACAACCGAAGTAAGCAGAGCAAAAATAAGGGCGTTTCTACTCCGTAAAACAATCGCATTAGCTGTAAGGGTTGATTCCTAAAAGTCCTGAATCCGATTGCGGTAGATATTGTCGGTATTGCTATCAGTGCTGTTAGGCTTAAGAAAAATTCAAGGGGAATAATTCCATCTATTGTGGCTTGAATTAAGGGAATTCCTACATAGGGCAAGATTCCGAGATAAACGATTGATAAAAATGTCAGGTTCCACAGCCAAAAAATTGACTGAAAAATTATATTAAATACCAGTTTTAATTTTTTCATTTTTGCCTCTTTTTAAGCTATCATTTACGGCATTGTGTACAGTATTAGCGAAGTTTTGTATTTCAGAATTTGCGGGATTTACAGAACTATCAAATAGAATAGAAACTAGCACCCAAGTATGGTTTTTATGGATAATGTCGCTGCCGATGCGCGACAAGAAGTTATCGGTAGTTTGCTTCGCAGATTGCAGCCAGTATGCAGCAGATAGTTGGTTGTCTTTGAGAGAGAGCCAGCGCGCCGTTACGGCAGGAGTTAGCTGTTTTTTTTCTATTCGATTGACGGGAATCCCGCTGGCTATAAAACACAACTCTGGTGCGTGATAAGTTTGCCAAGATGTGCTCGATACTGTGAGCATGGAACCGCGCAAGTTGCCTGAGACAAATCTCTTTTTTTCTGTTTGGGTGCCTGGGTAATTGCCAAAGAATTTTTGTTCGCTGGCATTCAGCGGGATTGATTCGGATACAATTTGTTCGGGAAATTTCAGGGGGGCGATCGCTAATTTTTCGCTTTCTACATGATACAATTGAGAAATTGCACCCAAAACCGCCACCGCCACAATTAGTCCGAGCTTAGCCAGAGATTGATTTTTGAGTATTTGTAAATCTCGTTGCGAGTTAAAATCAATTTCTTTTTTTTCTTGAAATTTCGGAACTTTTTGCAGCATCAACCAACTTAAGAAGCAAGCGCAGATTAAACCCACAATTCCCAGGGGTACGTGCAGAATTTCTGCATAAGTTTGCTGTTGGAAAACTTGGGCAACCAGCACTAGCACGGCAACCCGCAAAGCGTTAGCAGACACTAACATTAAGAAATTAGCAGCGCATACTGCCAGCCATTTTAAACTCAATTGGCGGCATTCTAACCAGGTAGCAGTTAGCAAAAAGAGCGTACCCACTAAGAGTGTTTTAATGCCGCTGCAAGGCACGTCAACGTGAGCGATGCCGTTTTCCAAAACGATGATATCGTAAGAAGAAATAGCCCCAACGTGCAGCATTGAAAGCAATTGTTCTACTACCTGAGCAGTCAGCACTCGCGCCGGCAAACCTAATCCGTTATTCAACTGAGTGTTGAACGGTAAAATACAAGCCAGCAAGCCCGCAACTGGCAAGTTTTTTCGCCAAAAGTTCGGCTCCACCAATAAGCCGCACAGCCCGTAAGTTCCGAGGATAAATAGCAGGACAGTAATTTGTTTGATATCAATTATGCACTGAAGGGCGATCGAGCAAATACCCGCACCCAACATCAACAGCAGCGGATATCGCCTCAAAACGAAATTGGGCGAAAATCTAGGCGGGCGATCCTCTTCGAGGGCTGCGCTAACGGAGTTCCCAGTCGATCGCACTACTAATGCTACAATCAAAAAAGCAATTACTATCTTGTACAGTGTGGGTATCTCAACAAGCGAGGATAACAGCCACTTAACTGCCGAGATATTAGCCCAAAACCAAGCAAGCGCTAACAAAAAAGGAGCCAGCCAAACCAAATTAACCCCTGAATTGGGACTGACAGCATCTGGAAGGTCAGAATTGGGAATATTGGTGCGCTGCATGATACCGCTTGACATTCACGTTGGTGACATCTTAGCTCAGCAAAATTGGTAATGCCTAGACCGATTATTTAAGTTTTGTCAAGCTTCGATTTTCTCTACAGAGGAGCTAGCGTTATAATAATTAATTTTAGCGGAGGTAAAAATGAGCGAAAAAAGCCCAGGATACAAAATTGTTAGCGATAACCGACAAGCGCGCCATCTCTATGAAATTATAGAGACATATCAGGTAGGCATCGAGTTGAAGGGAACCGAAGTCAAATCAATTCGAGAAGGAAAAGCCAATTTGCGAGACGGATATGGCTTAGTTCGGAACGGCGAACTGTGGCTGATCAACGTTCACATTTCGCCCTGGAGAAGTGCTAGCAACTATTTTAATCACGAACCCCGCCGCACTCGTAAATTGCTGATGCACAAGCAGGAAATTCGCAAATTAATCGGCAAAGTGGAAGAAAAAGGTTTGACTTTAGTGCCGTTAAAAATGTATTTGAAAGGCGGCTGGGTAAAACTTGATATCGGTTTGGGAAAAGGGAAAAAACTGTACGACAAGCGCGAAGATTTGAAGAAACGCGAAGACAAGCGGGATATGGAAAGAGCCATGAAGCAATTTTAGTTATTAGTCATTACTCATTAGTCTTTACTCATTAGACATCTCCGTCAATGAAACTAAAACCTTTGCTACTCTAAGGTTTTAGTTTCATTTTTGGAGATGTTTATTAGTCAGGAGTCATTAGTGAATTAATGATTGGTGATTGCTGATTAGTGATTGATTATTTTAAATCTAGTTCGGTTAATTACTCATCATAAAATTGTTCGATATTCCCGTTGAGAATTTTGAGGACTTCCGTGGTCACTACCAACTTAATTAGAGTTATTCCACCGAAATCCATCTTAAAGCAGATTGCAAGTTGATGAAATGCACCCCCGATCGAGCAATCCCTCTAGGATCAAAGTATTGCCGTGTTACTAATGTACTTCATAAAGCTGCGTGCTGTATCTCCTAATACAGTCGCATACTGTCGAGCGACTGACCCCTGACTAAGTATTATTACTTAGACAAAGGGGACTGTTCTACCTTATTTCTGCTTTCCGCTTCCTTTTTTTTGAAAATATCCGGATGGCTTGTGGAGTCTCATGAATGATTAACCTATGCTCGAATACATCTAGGTAGTGGGAGCATTACCCAAGCATTCGGCTGTGGACTTGCAAACTCTTATGAGAAATGGGCTCAAGCCTGAGTCCTTTCCTAAGATTATGATGCCATTAGGGTGGCAATTAAATCTGGCAAACAAAATATAGCCCAACTCTCAGGTTAAAATATGCTAAAAATGAGACCATTAGCTAACATTTTCAATGTTATGAAAGAGCCAGCAAAAAAGCATCACACCTCGAAGTGGGGAGCCTTCTTGGTGATGCTAGCAGTAGGCTTTGGTGGCTGGCAAATTGGGTTACCGGAACTGGCATCATTTTTTAATAATATTGCCTTTGAAAACTACAAAGCCAATCGATTGGCTGATACTCAACAAGCCTATGAGTTAGCACTTTCTGTCGATCCCAAAAGCCGCACAGCTCTTTACAATTTGGGATGGCTTTGCGAAGAGGTGCAAGATTTACAGTGCGCTCGAGGCAAATATCTGCAAGCTGCAAAACTCGGTCTGCCAGCAGCTTACAGCAATCTAGCTCGCTTGTATATAATCGATCAAAAAAACTCTGCTGCTGCCGTTCACTTGCTGTGGCAAGGTTTGAAATTAGCTGAGGACGATCAAGTTAAATATTCTTTACTCAAAAACTTGGGATGGGCGCGCCTAGAACAGGGTCGATATTCAGAGGCATTGCAACATCTGGATGCAGCGATTAAACTTGATACTGAAAGACCAGCAACTTACTGCTTAAAAGCGCAAGTCCTAGAAAAGATGAAAAACACGAAGGAAGCGCTACCGCAGTGGAAAATTTGTCTAAAGTATGCGGATTCTCAAGAATTCGATGAGGATATATGGATAGGAATGGCACGTCAACGATTAAACGAGGAAAAAACAAATAAATGAAACGCACAGTTTTGTTTTCATCAACCATACTGGCAATTATAACGGTATTGGAGCTAAGTCAAGCCTCAACAGCACTGCCAACTCCTTCGACTGTTAAAATTACAGTTAATGAATCAGTCGAAACGCCGTTCGACTTCAATCAATCGACGTGGCGACGGTGCAGAGATAGAGATGGTGGAAAGTATCCGTGCCCAAGATTCGTCATGCCTTCGGATAGCGCAGAATAAGAGTTATTTTCAATAAATTTTGTAGAGTGTACCATGAGCACTTTACAGCAACAGGTATGTAGTATGTAGTAGTATGGATGGTGCGCAGTGCGCACCTGATAGCATTTGAGATTTGAGATTAAATAATTGAAGAATTGGAAACAACTTAATGACTATAATGGTTTGCAGCTTGCATAAAGCTGCATTCTTTTTTTGAACTGGTATAACTATTAATAATTGCTGTGTCCGCTTTTGCTGGAATTCGCACCGGGCGG
The DNA here is from genome assembly GCF_013179805.1 of Microcoleus asticus IPMA8. GTDB lineage: Bacteria > Cyanobacteriota > Cyanobacteriia > Cyanobacteriales > Microcoleaceae > Microcoleus > Microcoleus asticus. The sequence continues at coordinate 31,874 of NZ_SRRZ01000025.1, forward strand.
GGAGAAAACCCCGCCAGCAATTCTATCTACTCGCCCTCCGTCAAAACTGAATCTGGCTGCTGCTGCGAGTTGCTGTAAAAACTAGCAATAATCGCCACCATCAACCACCAAAGCATATTAACTTCCGGCCGGTACCAAACTGTATCCACAAAACCGTGGGCCATCATGCCGGCTAAAGTTGCGATCGCCCCAATCAACCAAAACCCCTGACTCGATTTTAGATTTTGGATTTTAGATTTTGGATTTCGGGATTCTTCCTCTAAATTAGAAATGTTAAATTGTGAATCCCGCAGATTTTTTATCTGCAACAAACCTTGATTGACGGTGACTGTCATCAGCCAAAGGAAAGATATTAAACCGATAAAACCGGTTTCAACTGCAATTTCCAGCAGCACGGAATAAGCGCTCAAAGCAGTAAATCTTGGCTTCATATAAAGCGGATAAACTTTATTAAAAGCAGTGTTTCCGGGGCCAATTCCGAGAATTGGTCGATCGCGAATCATGTCAATTACTGCCGTCCAAACATTAATCCGAAAATTGTTGCTGCTGTCACCTCGGCCGATAAACATACTCGAAACTCGATCGCGCAGAGGCTCCACTAAAGCCACTCCCAAAATTAAGGCCCCAGCCAAACCTCCTAACCCTAACGGCAGCGCCCAAGTTCGCCAGAACCGAGGCATCAAAGGACTGTACCAATACCAAAGCAGCACTAAAAATACCACAAGCAGAGCCACAAAACCGATCCAAGCACCCCGGCTGTCCGTGTAGCGCAAACACGCGCAATTCACCACCAGCATAGTCAGCGCTAAAAATTTTGTTCCCCATCCTTTCCACACAAAAAGTGCAGCGGCGCTCAATGCAATGGCCGGCAGCAAATAGGAACCCAGCAAGTTTGGATTGCCCAAAAAGCTGTAAACTCGCGTGACGTCGGCTTGAGTAGAAGTCGGATCGTTCCAAGTAGCTAATGGCGGCACTTTGTCAATCCACTGCCGCACGCCGTAGAAACTGACAACTAGAGCGACGTTCAAAAATACGGCAATTAACCACGATCGCCAACGGGGCGATCGCAATATCCGAGCCATCAGCGCAAAAAACAGCAAATACAGCGTTAGCTTGCTCCAACCCGTAAAAGCAGCGGCTTTCACTGGCGACATCGCGGTTGCAACGGTGGCAATGCCCCAGTACAGCAGAACCAGCAAGTGAATGGGCGTCAAGGCGATCGCGCGATCGTCGGAAACAGTCAGCAGCACCCAAAATGCAGCGCCAGCCGCCATCAACACTCCCACCAAGGCATTGTTCACAAATGGCCCCAAACCGAAAGTCAAGGCCAGCAAAACAAAACCCAGGGGTTCTGCCCACTGCATCAGCCAGCTACTCTGCCGCCAACTGCGTAAAGAGCCGATCGCTAAATTTAATAAATAACTTCCACTTTGCCACTGAGAGAGCGGCAAATTTGCCAGAGTTAACTGTTGCCAAACTGAATTCATTGCTATTTTAGATTTGTACTTGGTAATCGGTAATTGGTAATTGGTAATTGGGAATCGGTAATCGCTCATCGGGAATTGGTAATCGGGAATTGGTAATCGGGAATTGATAATTGAAAAAAGTGGATTTATTTTTCTTCCTTCTTTGAGCAGTTACGTCCTGTACACTGCTTCTTCCTTCTTCCTTCTTCCTTCTTCCCTCTTCCTTCTTCCTCCTTCCTTCTTCCTTCTTCCTTCTTCCTTCTTCCTTCTTTAGCCTTCCAACAATTCCGTAGCATTGGTGCAGGGGAGCCAGAGCACGTAGCGATATCCAGATTCCGGGGCCCCTTGAATCGAGAGTTGACCGCCTTGAATTTCCACCAATTGGCAGCAAAGCAGCAGCCCCAAGCGTTCCCTGGCCCCGTAACCAGCTAACACCGGTGCGGTATCCTCGGCATTCTGGGCCACCAAACCCGCCAACTCAGAAAACGCCAGCGTTAATCGCTGCGAACCCTGTGTGGGGAGTTGCGGTTCTCCGGGGGAGTCGGTTTCGGAGTTCGATGGCGAACCGCTTCCCGATCCGACCTTCAACAAGTAGTCGGTGTAGAGTTTAGCATGGGGCAAACTTTCTCCCAACCAAGGATGAAAAACCCAAACTCCGATGTTGATACCGTCTTCTTTCCGAGAAACGTGGACTCGAATCACGCTGCCTGCCCCAGCAGATTGAATAATGCTAAAAATTAAGTGGTGCAGCATTTGCTGAACCTTATCTTTATCGACCAACCAGATGCGCGGCCCGGGGCCCATCGACAAATTAATTTCTTGCTCTCGCCTACTTGCCGCCGGCAACAAGATTGTCACAACCTGCTGGCACAAAGTTTCTATATCGACTGCGGTTCGCTTCAACGTGAAAGCGGAATCATCTAGTTCTGCCAGTTCCAAAATTTCTTCAACTAGCGATCGCAAAGATCGGCTGCTGTCTTGGATCACATCAATATATTCTTTTTGCTTGCTCGTTAAGGGGCCATAAATTTCTTGTTTCAACACGCTTGCCATGCCGAGAACAGAAGTGAGCGGTGTGAGCAATTCCTGCGCTAAATAATTCAGCAGTTTTACCTTAATTGAGTTAGTAGACAAATCGATAGGTTGGTTAGTCATTGGTAATTTTTATTGGTTCATTGTCGAGCGAGCGTTGGCGGTTCATTAGACCTATTCCAAAAGTCTATAACAATGTGTTTACACTTCACAAAAGAAAAAGGTAGGAAAGAAAAATATATATTCCTTCTTCCCTCGAACCTCTTCCTTCTTCCCTTGAACATCTTCCCGATCAGACTAATTAAGATTTAATCATTCTTTCTAAAGCTGATTGCAAGTCTTGAGTGAGTTCTGCCACTGCTAACCTGCGGCTGGTTTGATATTCCTCCCAGCGATCGCCCACTGATATCGGTTCGCCCACGGTCATTTGTACTTGCTGTTTGCCCAACTTCGGTCTGCCGAAAGGATTTCCCCCTTTGATGCGAGCCAGTACGTCCCACAGCAGTAAAGTTGTTTCTGCCAAACGTTCTGCTGTTAGCTTTTCTTCGACGTACCTGCCCGTGACGGACACGAAACTTTCTACAAGTCTCATGTGCCACATCCGAAGACTTGCTTCTTCAGCGAGGCGATCGGCTAATCCTCTTTCTAAGGGAGAAAGTGCTGCAATATTTTTGATATCTTCTCGATAAATATAGTCCCAGCCTGCTTGTTCCAGACGGCGGCAGCGGTCTATTAAACTGCCTTTAGGCTTTAAATTAAAATATTCTTCTGCTACTTGCAAAGCCACGTCTAACAGTGCTTTCAGTCTAGCGATCATTACTTCATTGCCCGAATCGTTTGCAGTTTTTTCTGGGAGCGATAACGATGTTAAAATAGATGTTTGTGGCTGTAATGTTTTATGATAAAAACGGCTGTAAAACTCTTCCATCACTGCTAGCAAATGACCGCCCAGTCGGATAAGGCGCAGATATTGGAATTTGTGATTAGGGTTTTCGGAATCGGGATTGGCGGTCTCTAAGTTGGCGATCTCGGTGCGATCTAAGGGTGGCAGTCCGCAATCAATTTCTAATTGAGTTAAAAGTTTTTCTAGGGGTTGCCAAGGTGGGTTGACATAGCGGTATTGAATGCCGATCGGCACAATTAAAACTTTTTCAGTGCGTCCGGCTTTTAGCAAATCTTCAACGCACCAGAAGCCCATTTGAGCAATTCCCGGTTCGAGGGGGCTAACTATTTCATTGTGACCGTTGGTGGCGCCTTCTGGGGCGGCGGCGATCGGGAATTGGCTGTTGGCAAATAAATTGCGGCCAGATCGCAATCCGAGGCGATCGATTTTACCGCGAACAATCGGAGTGCCGCCGAGGTGGGAATACAACCAGCCGACGCCCGCACCGGCCCAGAGGGGAATGCCGCGATCGTAGATAAAGTGGGAATGTACCGGGAATTTTAGGGGAATGCCTTTTGCCCGCGCCGCCTGGGGAACGAGTTTCCAAATTAGTTGTCCCAAACAGTACGGATCGTCTGAGTTGGGGTGGCGGAAGGCTAACAAGAAGCGAACTTTCTGATTTTGAAATTGGTGGAATAGTTCGGCGAGGGTTTCGACGTTTTCGGCTTGGATGTGGCTGATATTCGTCCGAAATCGCAGCCACCAGGGGAGTATTTGCTTACAACCTTGCATCACTAGCGGGTTGTAGGCTGGGGGTATGAATTCCAGCGGCGGCTGAACTTGGCTAATTGAATTGGGCATTTTGCGATTTTAAATTTTAAATTTTAGATTACTAGGCTGCGGTAAAAACTTCCAATTTTTACAATGCTGAAGTTTTTTTATTAACCGCAGAGCACGCAAAGGACACACAGGAAGAGAGGAGATAGCAAAGCGTGTCAACTTAACGTCAAAAGTATTACCCGTCTTGGATTGGATATCATGTCCAATCGATCGACCACAATATTTTGGTCGGGGCGGGTTTACGGGATTTCTGGCTGATATTACAGATCGGGGGTGAACCCGCCCCGACAAGAATTACGATTATTTTACAGGACTAGATATGAACCCATCATCTTTTTTACCCCCCTGCCGTTGACAAGGGGGATGCGAGGGGGTCAATCGATTTTAGATTTTGGATTTTAGATTTTAGATTAAAGAATTGAAGCATTGACCCCACGGATAAATTCGGGGGGCAAGTTTCATCGGATACAGGTTTTTTATTTCTGGACGGATGAATCCGGGGGCTTGTATCCTGGATGCTTTCGGTCAGAAATTCGACTAAAAACGAGATTTATCCTCAGTTTCAGCCTTCAATGCAGATTTTTGCAATTTAAAATCTCAAATCTCAAATCCTATTGTGCGGCTTCAAAGATCATTTCTTGGAAGTTAATGACATCCGATCGCGGATCGCAGTGAGTGACTTTGACTTCTAGCCGATCGCCTATGGCGACCGATCGACCAAATCGCATTGCCAATTCTAAACCCAACTCTTCCAATAAAATCAATCCGAGATTGCTGTCTTCCCTCAGCCAGCGCAGCATTAAAGCTTCCCAAACTTCGTCTGGGTTGCGCCGCAAATATTCCAATCCCCAATAGCGGTTAGTTTGGCGTTCGACAGTGGATGCTTCTTTAACTGCGGTGCCGAGACACATCACAATGTCCTGTATTTCTTCAGCCGTAAAAGGTAGGGGTTCGCCTCGCAGGTGGGCTTTGATTTGGAAGTGAGTCAGCAAGTCGGTATAGCGGCGGATCGGGGAAGTAACTTGAGTGTATAATTCCAAACCCAAGCCGGCGTGGCGTCCGGGGGTGAGGCCCATTTCGCTGCGGGGCATACAGCGGCGCACGGCGCAAGCGCGGGCGGGGCCTGCAGGCACGGCCAGCAGTTCTTCATCGGGAGGGAGTTCGGGCTGTGGCTGATAGCGGTAGGGTATGGGCAGGCTGTGAGCTTGACCGTAGCGGGCGGCTAGTTCGCCGGCTAAAATCATCATTTCGGCTACTAGCATCCGGGCTGTGGAGTCGTCGATGACGTGGATTTTGATGTCGTCGCCGTTGACTTTGATGACGGATTCGGGCATGAAAATGCTGATTGCGCCTTGGGCTTCCCGCCATTTTTGCCGCAGTTTTGCTGCAGAGGCGATCGCTGCTATTTCCGGTTCTGCTTCGATTCCCAACTCCAGCATTTCGTCTACGTCATCGTAGGTCAAGCGGTAGGTGGGTTTTATGGTGCTGATGTGGATGCTGTAATCTTGAGCCGCGCCGATTTCGTCTAAGGTGACGCTGAAGCTGAGGGCGCTGCACTCTTTACCTTGAATTAAACTCATCGGCCCGGTTGCCAAAGCTGGGGGAAACATGGGAATCATTCCCGTGGGCAGATAAACTGTAGTGGTGCGCTTTCTGGCTTCGAGGTCGAGTTCGTCTCCGGGGGAAAGCAGGCGGGTGGGATCGGCGATGTGTATCCAGAGTCGCTGCTGGCCGTTTTCGAGGAATTCTAAGCTGAGGCCGTCGTCGATTTCGGTGGTGCTTTCGTCGTCGATCGTGTAAACCTTGAGGTGAGTTAAATCGAGACGATTTGTGTCCGAGTCGGTTGGGGGATTTTCTAGGCAGCGTTGGGCCACTTCTAATACCTTTGCGGAGAATTGTAGGGGAATTTGGCTGCGCCGCAAAAACAGGTTTTCGTGGGTACTCCAGAGGCCGAGATCGACTAGGAGCCCAAAGGCTGCTTCGGAGTTTTCGGAGCGTTCTAAGCTGGCTAAAGTTTCTAAAGCCGGGGTGCGGTGCGTTGCTTCTTCTCCGAGGAGGGCAAAGCGTTCCAGGGCGTCGAGGCGAGTTCGATCGCTGTGTTCCCAATCTACATTTTTTCCTGCCAGCCGCTGTTTGACTCGATCCCAAAATCCTTGGGATTCTTGGTGTCGCTGCTGTTCTACTTCTTGCTGGTGTTTGATTTCGGCTACTTGGGCGGCCGGTCGCGGTTCGTAGCGATCGCCCTTTTGTTTGAAATACAGCTTATCTGTTGATAGCAAACAGTAAGCCGCGTAACACTGGGCCGCACTACTCTCGGAAAATAACAGCATTGCCAGGGATTCGGGATCTGCCGTTTCTCCGTCGCCGACTAGGAGTTCCCAAGCTACTTCCAAACTCGACGGATCTGAGTAGGCTTCTACTTCTTTGAGAAATTTGGGAATGTCGGAGGGTTTGTAAGTTTCTCCGACTACTTCGTAGCTGATTTGTTTGGGCGGTATGCTGTGCGGTTGACCGTTTTCGTCTACCACGATCCAGTTTTTCTTGCCATCGGGGCGATCGGCAACTGCCAGACGGCGGTCGCCGTGCACTCTAAATTCTACTAAGGTTCCCTTCTCCACTTGCCAGCTTTATATTTGAGATTTTGGATTTTTACAGTAGCCACTTATCGAGTTTCGAGCTTGCGATTTTAGATTTTGGATCTTGGCAATTTTTATGGTCAATTGTGACAGTTAAAATCTAATAAAAAGTTGTTCTTTTTCTTTCTTATTTTTTAACTTTTGACTTTGGATTAAGACTTGCGCTGCGGCGACTCTCAACCCTATTTCGCGATTACTTCGCTGCATTCTTGCTGCACTCTTAATTGCAGAAAGACGTTGTTTTCGCGCAAGTCTTATTCCCAGTCCAAAATCTAAAACCCAAAATCCCAAATCCTGTTAACCTTCTTGGTTTACGAAGGGCATCAAAGCTACAATTCTTGCTCTTTTGATGCTTCTGGTCAGGTCTCGCTGCTGTTTTGCCGTCAAACCGGTAATCCGGCGGGGCAAAATTTTACCGCGTTCTGTGACGTATTTTTTGAGCAAATCGACATCTTTGTAGTCGATCGGGTCTCCTGGTTTGATGGGCGAAACGCGCCGGCGAAAGTAAGTCATGGTTTGTTGTTTGTTGACTGTTGACTGTTGACTGTTGACTTAGTTTTTAGTTATTAGCCGTTAGTTGCTAGCCGTCAGTAAAGCATTTGTTAGTTATCTGCTTTTCGCGGGTCAGTCGATTTTAGATTTTAGATTTTAGATTTACTCCACAAATGAATCTGGGAGCTTGAACCTTCGTCTAAAATTTTGCGCTCTCCACTCAGGATTGTCGGGGGCTTTTACCCGTTTTTGAGCGGGTTCAATATCAATTGCCAACGACTGATGACTGATGACTAAGGACTAATGACTAATCACTACTTGATCTCTTTGTGGGCAGTGTGCCTGTTGCAATGGGGGCAGAACTTTTTGAGTTCCAGCCGCGCCGTCGTGTTGCGGCGGTTCTTGGTGGTGGTGTACCGAGACACGCCTTTTGAGCGTTTGCTTACGTTTGTACGGCACTCAGTACACTCTAGAGTAATTATGATGCGGACGCCTTTAGCCATAATTCTAAATAAATTTCGACTAATTTAAACACAATTTATTATCTTCTCACATTGCTCTGCACTTGGTCAAGCAATCTTCTAACTTTGATATCTAGGGAGTAGCCGCGGCGGGTTCCGACGACGATCGTCCCGCCGATGCGATCGTGGAAAGCTTGGGGAAACCTTTCGGCGGAGGTGAGGGCAACGCTACAGTCGATCGCCAGGGGCAGCATCAGCAGCAAGACAGCGGCGTTGGTAGATGTGAGCCCAGCTATACCTGCGAAGGCTAAGCCAGCGCAAATGCCCAGCAATGCCTCGCGCTTGCACAGTTCTTGCACTCCGGGAGTCCGATCAAGTCTGGGATCGACAATTTTCATGTCCAAAGCCCAGCGCCCGAGACTTTGACCTTTATTTTTCCTGACGATGGCTACGCGCATTATCAGCCACAGCAGGACAAAAAATATGGTTTGGACGATCGCATTAGTGCCCAGAAGCAAACTGGGCATCCAAACTGCGATTCCGTCGATGCAGAGGGCCGCGGCGCGGCGGCCGACGGATACTTTGGGAAGGAGAGGAACTAGGTCGGAACTCATAGGCAAAAAGGTCGATCGCCACTAGCAACTTTTTCATCTTAAGCTGTGGAATAATCGATCGGCATCTATGGCGCATAACTCAACTTCCAAGCCAACCGCTAATTATTCAAGCTGAAAATGGATTTTCGCCAATTCCCAACTGCGTTTTCGACTTTTCCACCTGTTCCCACAGTGTTTGGATCTGAGTAAATGCCTGTTCTACAGAGATTTTACCGTTAGATGTCAAGGAACTGATGTAACCCACTCGCTGAGAAAACTCTTGTAAATTCGCATTAAATACCACATTCTCTGGCTTTACTTCACCGTAATAGCGATTTTGAGGATATAAAAAATTTGAATTTGCTACCATTGCTTTAACCTCGGATGAAAACTTGTTTCCTGAACTTATCAAGATTATTATAAACCGCGCTTCCCTTCTCAAGTTGTGCTGTAAGTAGCAAAAATCATGTGATATTTTGGGAGCTTTTTTGTGATGGAAATTACACCGAGAGGTGAGGGCGACAAAAACCTAAGTAACTTCACGTCGTATAAAACTTACCCATACGGGGTCAAGAATCAGGTTTCTGGGTTAAAGCTTATAACTTCAGATTAGGCGTCAAAACGTTGCTTTTTTTCGTCCAGGACTGACTTATTAAAATAAGTGACAAAAACTCCGAAAGTGGATATGATTATTGCCGACATAAATAGTTCTACTTTTAGACGGAAACTGCGTAATGTCTCCCAATGCGCGATCGCCTCATCCCAAACCCCGGCTGAGGCAAGTGTTAATCAGACTTGCCATCGCCGTAATTGCTGCTGCTGTTATCGCCTTCAACATTCCTCACTCCTTAATTCCCGTGTTTAAAGAATCCGTATCCGAAGCAACGCCGCCACCAGAAATCCAGAAGGTGCTCGCCGGCCGGCGCAAAATTGTGACAGTGGGCGACAGCATCACCGCGGCAAGAAAATACCCCGGAGGTTATGTTGTCTGTGAGTGCTAAGTTTGAATAGTAACACCTGCTTTTGGTCAAGCAGGGAGTGCTGGAATTCCTAAGCTTTTAGCTACTACGAAGTAGTATAGCATTGACAATCAAAATCAGCCACAGTTTTTTAGTTGTAAGTGATTGAGTCCTTAAGTCTCTGCTAGATTGCCTTTAGCTTTTAATAAGAGCATGGTAGTGGTTGAGAACTTAACTTTTATTTGCGGTCTGCTTTCCACCCTGTCCACTTTACGTCAAGTTTCTCGGCTTAATATCAAAGTTAAAAATACAATGACACAATGCACTAACAAGGCATTGGACAGTAATTCGCAGGAGGTTTTATGGCAATGGTTGACTACTCGCTTTTCACATTGAAGCTTTTCTCGGCACTAGGCTGCGGGCTGATTGCTGGAGTCTTCTTCGCCTTCTCGACGTTTGTGATGAAAGCCCTTGCCCGACTCCAACCAGCACAGGGTATTGCCGCCATGCAAGCTATCAATATAACGGCGATTAATCCGTTGTTTATGACGGCGCTATTCGGAACGGCTGTGGCTTGCATCTTTCTGGCTGTATCCTCGCTGTTAAAGTGGCATCAACCCGGTGCTGCCTATTTGCTCCTTGGCAGCCTGCTCTATCTTGTCGGTACTGTAGGAGTGACGATGGCGTTCAATGTGCCGCTAAATGATGCGCTGGCGACTGTCGAGCCAAGCAGCACTGACGGTGCGGGTTTATGGGCTAGATACCTTACCGAATGGACGTTCTGGAATCATGTTCGGACGGCTGCGGCCCTGGCGGCATCGGCTTTGCTTACCATTGCGCTCAGTTATCGAGCGGTACAATTTTAATTTGACATTTTTAATTTTGATCGATCGCGCGATAACTGAGCGCAAAAACGAAATGTATTGAGGAGGGTAATTATAATATGGTTGTGCTGCTGGAGGGTCATCTTATCGAACTGTGCTAAGAAAAACATACGCGATCGCCAAAAAAGCAGAACGCCACAATTTGGCAAAACTAATGACCTGTGCGGTTATATTACTGCCTGCAAACCTCGCTTTTTCTGCTCCTACTTACTTGGGTAGCGAAACAATTGCTGAGGCTGACAGTGCTAAATTTACTCAAAAGGTTAACATCATCCTGGCTCAAGAAAGCACCCAGGTGCCGCTGAGCATTCGGTATGGTGGGACAGAAGCTAGGGGAGGCTTTGTCCTCATGCAACTTACTGCACCCAATCGAGATACAACTCAACCGGCTTACGGTGGCAAGCTTCGTTTCTACGATGTTCATCTTGCCAAAATGTTTGAAACTTCCCATTTTTTGTGCCAGCAGTTTAGAGGCGTTTCCGGTTATGAATGGGTTTATTCAGCAGGTAATGGAAGTATTCGCATGGGAAACTTTAGAATTCCCTGTAGTTTAGCTAGCGAAATGGCTTCAACCTACGGCTTAGGTAAGCCAGAACGCACAAGCATTGCCAAAGATACTGAGGGCGGCCCTCCTGAATCAGATGTCTATTCTATTCCGATTTTAGACATCACCGGTTCTAAGGTTCAGCGGTGGATGAATTTTGTGCAAAAGTTTAAACCAACTAGCAGGGATATGTAGCGACCTGCAATACTAAACGCTCAAACCTGCAATAAGCGTCATTTCTCAGCGTTCGACCGATCGCAAATCGACCGATCAAGCCGAACGTCTCACGCCGAAGTCCAGGATTGTTTGCAACTGTAGCGAAATTGATGGCTCACTCTCAGAAGACTCAGGCTAAAATCTACGATTAAAGTGAGGACACGCATCAAATAGCCTCTTTTTTATTCTTCCTTCTTCCTTATGTCTGCAAATGTGCGATCGCCCCGTCCCAAATCCCGGCTGAGACAAGTTTTAATCAGACTTGCCATCGCAGTAATTACTGCTATTATTGCTTTCAACATTCCTCACTCTTTAATTCCAGTGTTTAAAGAATCCGTATCCGAAGCAACGCCGCCGCCAGAAATCCAAAACGTGCTCGCCGGCCGGCGCAAAATTGTGACAGTGGGCGACAGCATCACCGAGGCAGGAAAATACCCCGGAGGTTACGTTTGGCTGCTGCAACGCTATCTGAATGCCCTTTATCCCGATCGCAAAATCGAAATCGTCAACGCCGGAATCTCCGGTAACAAGGCGACGGATATGCAAGCGCGCTTCCAGAAAGATGCGATCGACCAAAAGCCAGATTTAGTGATGATTAATGTCGGAGTCAACGACGTTTGGCACTCTTTTTTTGACTTCCAAAACCTGCGGTTTTATCCGCAAGGCAAGTTGCCCACGGGAGTACCACTGGCACAATATCGGGAGAAAATAACTCAAATGGTGCTGGCGGCAAAAGCCGCAGGAATTCGAGTTGTACTGCTTTCTCCTACTCCGATCGGCGAAATTCTCGACTGCCCAGAAAATCGCAGGTTGCAAGACTATATTGCCGCGATGCGAGAAATTGCGTTGCAGAATCAGTGCTTATTTATCGATTTGAATGCACCGTTTCGGGAAGTTATCGGCACGTATCAAAAGCACGCGGGTAAAACTTTGAATTTGTTAGCGGCAGATGGAGTTCATCCCAATCCGTCGGGATATCGAATTATTGCTTTTACTATCTTGCGCGGTTTGGGCGTACCCGCAAAGGATATTGAGAATTTGGAAGTCAAAATTTAAGTTTTCAAATTCAGTTTATAGTTGACAGAAAACATCCGGGATACAAAGCCCCCGGACTTATTAGCGGGTCGCTTTCTTCAATACTATCGCCACCTTGCCAATTATCAATTTGCCTAAAAATTTCAGTCAGTTGAGTAGCAATAAAAGCCAATCTAACTGCAATCGCGGGGCGCGGGCGGAGACTGACGAGGCGCAGCGCCCCGCGATTTCCCCATCAAGGAATAAAAGCTTCACTTCTGGCTTTTGTTGGTTAAAATTACTTTAGTAGCGCTTGAGTAAAATGCAGTGCATAATGGTTATACTGGTTCCGAATTTACCGATATTTTAGTCAAGATGTTTGGTTTAGCAGTCAATCCCAGCTCCCTAAACAATATTCTCGGAATATCTGAGTCAGTCCGAGATACTATCATTGAAAGAAATAAAGAGAAGGCGGAAAAACTCATATACGATAATATCCCTGGTTTAGAAGAGCTATTTCAAGAAAATTATAGTCCCGTGCATCCTCTGGAAGAATTAATTAAGATGCCAACCAACACTATCGGCTATATTTACGCAGAACATATGGCTCGTAATAACTTAAATCTTTTCCCTTTTAATTCTCAGAAAGAGCCTGATAAATATCAATTTTTTTTCGGGAGAATCAGACAAACTCACGATATTATTCACGTTGTTACGGGATTTGAAACGGATAACTTGGGAGAAATCGGTATAGAAGGGTTTTATCTCGGTCAGGCGACGATCGTCAATATATATTATCTCCTGATAGCGAGAATGTCTCATATTCTGTTTGACGAGAAAATCTTTGATGGACAACTATATTTACACAACCTAACAAAAGGTTTTCAAATGGGACAAAAAGCTGAAAAAATTTTAGCTTTAAGATGGGAAGATATGTGGCTTGAAGATATGGCAACCCTGAGAAATAAATTAGGAATAATTTGCTAAGAGTTTAGTGCTTAGCCTCAGCTATTGATATTGCCTCCAAGTTTGATAAAATTCTCAAAAAGTGTATATTTTTAGTCCTTGATAACACCTTCAAAGTTTGGAGATTTTTTTAATTAACCGAGAGTTTTTTATCGATAAAATACACAACACTATGGCTGGACAATAACACAAGTTTTATTTGACAAATTTGTTCGCTGCTGTGTATAATAATATTATTATACATTTTTAGACATGATTCTATAGATGGAGCTAAATACATTGATCTCAAAAATTTCCGATATTATCAATCTTGATAAATATCCGATCCACGACCTAGAGAGTGAAGCTGGAAGAGTCTTGCTCGCAAAAGCTCGTCAGGAATTCAATAGTAATAGTTTGATAGTCCTAAACGATTTCTTGCGTCCAGAGATCGTCAGCCATCTCGCTGCTGAGACACTGGAAGATGATGTCACCAAGAGCTTCTGTTTTACAGGGTCTAATAACGTTTTTTTAGGTACTCAGGAGGTACAGAATCTTTCTCCAGACCACCCAAGTTATCTTCAAAAAATCTATACTAAACGTACCCTAGCCTGCGATCAAATATCTTCCGATTCTCCACTTAAGGTATTGTTTCAGTGGAATCCTCTTGTGACTTTTGTCTCATCTATAGTTGGTCAAGAAGTCTACAGATCCGCAGACAAACTTGGAGCAATGACAGTGCATATTCACCACAACAAAGACGAGCAAGACTGGCACTTCGATGTCTCAGAATACACTATCGTCCTCCACATCTTGGCTCCACAGAAGGGAGGAGTGCTAGAGTATGTACCTTGCTCTCGTTCCGAAGTAGAAGAGGATACAGAAGCACTGGCAAAGATTATCAGAGGAGACAGGCATTCTCTCACCAAAGACCTTCCCACCATTCCTGGTGTCTTTGTATTGCACTCAGGAAAGCTTTCCATGCATCGTGTGACTCCTGTGGAAGGTACTATCCCTCGCATCAGCGCTACCATGTCCTTCAATCGCACTCCCAATTTTCAACTAAACGAATACACCAGACAGTTGTACTTTGGAAGGAATGAATGAAAACAATAGTCCGGACAGTTTTGAGGTCTTTGTCTGAAAGCCTTGAGTTTCGGTTGACATATCGTGTGTTCGTTAGCGCATTCCTCGTACCGATCGCCCTGCAACTCTTATTCTACCGTGGGTCATCAAAAACTGTCCGAAGAGTTGTTTCTTAAATTCTTAAATTCTTCAATCACTCAATCGGTGGATGATAACGTTTTAGCCAACAGCTACCAATAATAACTAAGGCCACCACAACTATAATTTCTGTCCAAAAAAACGAAAGGAAATCGCTGGCAGTGCCCACCGGCGGCACCCCCGGTTGAGCATTGCGAATAGCGGGAAAAGCAAACAGCATCACAGCAGTCCAACTCAGCATTCCCACTTCCGGCAACTTCCCAGATTGCATCACTTTTAATGCTAGCAAAAGTGCCATAGTTGACAGCACCCACATGATGACAATAATCACTAAGGCAAAGAATTTCACCGGGATTGAGCGAGTTGCAGAAACATCAATATAAATAAAGATAGAAGAATTCTCTTCCATCGGCTTATAACTGATGTCGAAACCGGGAACATCGGCATTAAACTTAAATTCCAGCGGCACGGGATTCAGTTCAAAGGGAGCAAACTTTTTACCAATCGAAGGTAGCGGGTCGATGGAAATAGCTACTTTAGCAATGTGCTTGTCAAACGGATAATTATTAATTTTTCCCTTGACTAAGTTAAATTTTAATGCAGGGACAATCATCGGTTTGCCTTCTTTAAAGGTAATTTCCGAATCCTGTACATTTGCGCCGTTAACTGTCATTAACAAGTCTTGAGCCGGGTAAGTTGGCCCTTTTTTATAAATACCTTTGAGTTCAAACTGCAAGCGGGTTTCTAATTCGTTTTTAATGGGATCAACTGCAATTACCGCCATTTTGACTTCTACCAAGCCTTTGAGGAGCGCAGCGGTATCTTGAGACGGTCTGTAAGGCTCTTGGGCGTTAGCATTGTGAGAGTAAATAAATAAGATAATTGCCAAACTTACGGCGAGGCTGCAAATTAAAATAAGTATTTTTTTGAGCTTAAATTTGTTGACAGTTTGCATTTATTATGAATATTTTACATTTTGATTTGTTGTTAGTATTTCCCGCAGTCTGCCAGTCCGCCAGTCGTCAGGGGTTAAAACTTGTGTCTCATAGCTAACATCGGTGAAAACTGACATCTTGCCCCATTTTGATGAACAGGCTTTTCGGCCTGTCCCACAAAGAGTGAATTTCTTGTGGGGTGGGCCCCAGAGCCCGCTCATAAAAGGCTTATTGAGAATGGTGCAACATCTCAGTTAAAACTGACATTTTGCACCATTTTCAGGAACAGGCTTTCCGGCCTGTTCCACAAGAGTTCAATTTTCCTTCTTGTGGGGTGGGCAGGAGAGCCCGCCCATAGTAGCGCAACTACGAACCGATAGGAAGCAGTACATTGGGTGTAAAACTGCCGTGCAAACCGTAGGGAATGTGCTGTTTTAAATGCAAGCGCGCTAGGGGCCCTTTGGTGATGTCGCGAGCATCTAAAATCACTAAGGTCGATCGATGATAAGCTGCATCATACATTAAAACCAGCAGCCAGCCGTCATCCTCAGCAACAGCACCGGGACGGGTAACAAACACCGGTTCCCCCGCAAAACCGCGCGGCGCCCCACTCCAAATTTGCCTTTCACCAGTCAGGAAATCAATTTTGAGGATAGCTTGCAAAGGAGCATTTCCCGTGGGAGAATCCGCAGCACCGATATAAAGATATCGGTAAGGTTGTCCGACATTATTGGGATGCAAAGTTGGAAACTCGCAGCACCGAGTTTCAACAACTTGATGCTGCACGGTTTTGTCTTGCAAATTTAACTTAAAGCGCCACAATTCGCCCGCTGGAACGCTATCAAAATCAATCTCGCGAAAATCGCCGTCTGCTTCTACAGTTGGAAATGATTCGTAACAAACTGAATCTACAAAAACTTCGCCTCCTTCTTCCCATGCGTTGCAGTGGTGGAAGACAAAACAAGGTTCCGTTTCTAATATCTTCACCTCGTCAGTGCCGTTGCGGGGAATTAAAATTGCTTGCGTTGGCTTGTTTGGCGAAAATTGAATGCACTGGGAGGCACTCCGAAATCCTAACAAGAAAAGCAGCGGATTGAAGGTGACGGGATTTTGGAAGAATATGCAGTAATTCGGGGTAATTACCATGTCGTGCAGGAAGGCAAAACCCGGTATTGCATGGGCGTGACGCTGCAAAAGTTTGCCGCTTTCGTCGAGTTCGTAAATTGTGATGGTACTCGACAAACCGGGCTTGACGGAAAAGTTGACTAATCTGTCTCCTTTGCCATTTTTCCCTTTTTCAATTCTGGGGTGGGCGGCGAAGGCTTCACCGGGTTCCAAGATGCCGTCTAGGGTATCTAAGCCGAGTGTTTCTAGGCTGCGGGGGTCGAGTCTGTAGGGCTGTGCTGCTTCCCAAAGTGCTAGCAGTTTGTCGCCCCAATAAATGATGTTGGTGTTGGCAATGTTTTTGATTTTGACATCAAAGATGTTGGCTAGCCAGCCGCCCGGTTTCTGCGTGCCGAAAACGCCTCGGTGGAGGATTTTTCCGGCTTTTTGTTCGGCGAGATAGCCTTCTGTGTGTATGAATCGGTTGCGGAAATGGGCGCGGCCTTCGCTTAGGGCGATCGCACAAACCATCCCGTCGCCGTCAAACGGGTGGTGGATGCGCTGGCCGTTGACATCCAATAATCCGGGCCCGTTGCGAAAGAATGTGCCTTGCAAGCCGGCGGGGATTTCGCCTTCTATGTTGTCAATCCAGTAGTCGGATTCGTTGGGTTGGGATTCGTAGCCGCGCTGCCAGTCTGTGCGATCGTAGGATGGTTTTGGGGCGGCTGTTTGAGGTTGGGAACTCTGTAATTTTTGCATGGGTCTAATAAGCTTTTATGGATTTAACCGCAGAGAACATAGAAAGTGCAGAGAGGGTGAAAGTCGAAGAGTTGGGAAACACAGTTAAATTCAGCAGTCTATCCGTGTCAAAAGCCGTGTATGCCTGCCTTTATTTGCTATCTGCGG
This sequence comes from Microcoleus asticus IPMA8, assembly GCF_013179805.1. Lineage (GTDB taxonomy): Bacteria > Cyanobacteriota > Cyanobacteriia > Cyanobacteriales > Microcoleaceae > Microcoleus > Microcoleus asticus. The sequence continues at coordinate 49,008 of NZ_SRRZ01000025.1, forward strand.
TGCGGCTTTGTGACCTTACTGTCGGTACTAAGTCGGGAAAGTATTCGGGAATGAAATGCTGTCCGCCTGGTTTGGAAGTGCCCAGTTCTGGTTCTAATACGGGAAGAGACTTTTGAGAGTTTGGATCGTTGCTTTCTGTACTCTCGGCGGGCAGCCAATTTAAGAACAGTAGGGGCAGAAGTGTGGACAGGTTTGTGATGATGACTAGCAGCCAGAGGTTATCGAAATTGCGATCGGTAATTCCTAGCAAGTGGGTCAAAAGTGCACCGCCTTCGTGGGACAAAAGTCCTGCTAAATTTATGATTGACATCAGCAGCGCAAATAAAGTTGCTTCGACGCCTGGGGGACACAAGCGGGCGGAGAGTATCAGCACCGGCATATAAGCAATTTGTCCGATTACTGTCAGGATCAGGCTGTCTCCGATGCTGAACCATCGATCGTCAATTCCTAAAGCTCGGTTCGCATGAGTTACTAATAATAAAGTAGTCATGCCCAAAACAGTCGCCATGACCGTTGACCAGCCAAAAATTACTCGAAATGGAACTGTTTTGAGGAAGCGCTGAAACAGCCAGACGCCGGCGAGGGCGGCAATGCTGGTAACGAGACGCACTCGGCCGAGAAATTCGGGTTGAAAGCCTAATTCGTTGGTGGTGAAAAAGAAGAAGGCCGAGTCTGAACTTGGGGTGGCTTGCAAGACGAAGAGAAACGCGGTTGGCAGCCAAATTGATTTTTGGGTAACAGCTTGCCGCAGTTTTTTTAATTGGTCTTTGACACTTTCAAAGTCGGTTATTTTGTTGGTTTTTTCTTCGGTAATTAACCAAGCTGTTGCTGATACAATGAGCGGGAAAGATGCGGTGATTAAAAATATGGTGTGGGTGCTGAAGTGTTGCAGCAGGAAACCGCTGAGGTAGGCGGTAATTAGTCCGCCGAGGGCTGAAGCGCCCCAAGACAAGGATTGCAGGGAACCGGCGTCGGTAACGGATTCTTTTCTGGCCCTTTCGACTACCAGGGAGTCGGCGATTACGTCGCTGACGGCGAGGGAGAGGGAACTCAGGGCGATCGCGCCTGTAGCTGCAAGCGGTGTGTGTACAATTGTTGCGAGGCTCACCCATGCTGACGTTCCCAGCAGCCCGGAGATGACGATGTAAGGGCGTCTGCGGTAGCCGAATATCGGCAAGCCGTCGGACATGAAGCCGAACACGGGTTTGATAATCCAAGGCAGGGCTACGACGCCCAGCATTGCCGAGACTTCGGCGGGACTCATACCTAGTTCGTCTTTGAGAAAGAAACTGACGGCTAAGCGGGCGAGTCCGAGAATGCCTTGGACGAAGTAAATCAGTAAGATGGCTATGAGTTCGGGGGTTGGCTCATTCCCAAAGAATACTTTTTCTTTTAAAGATTCTTTGAGTTTGCTGAGGCCGGAGGGGGAAACGAACATTTGAGCAATATTTCTTAATGAATCTCAATATTTATAACACATTCTTCATGAGTTGGGGGAACTGTCGGAGGTGGGAGGCGAGAGTGGCGGGGAGCTGGTAAGTGCTATAAAATTGTATTTATCTTGAATTTAAGCGTGTTTTGTAATAAGAAAAACAGAAAAACGAACCGCGAAGGAAGAAAAAGAAGAGAAAATTTACAACTGCTGTCAGGCCTGTTATATGATTATCTATCCTGAAAATGTGCCGGAAATTACGGGTTCCAAGTACCCTCAACAATTCAAATCTGCTGTGGCGGGGAGAGTAAAAAAACGCTTGGGCGATGCTGCCGGATTGCAAAATTTTGGGGTAAATTTGGTGAGACTTGCACCGGGAAGTTGTTCTGCTCTCAGGCACTGGCATTCCCGTCAAGATGAGTTTATCTATGTTCTGGAAGGGGAAGTTACTCTGATTGTAAATTCGGGAGAGCAAGTGCTGAAACCGGGTATGGCGGCGGGTTTTCCGGCTGGGGATGCTGACGGACACCATTTAGTCAACCGCACGAATTCAGATGTTGTTTATCTGGAAATTGGCGATCGCACTCCGGGAGATAGTGCCGAATATCCCGATGACGATCTAATTGCGAAAGCTAACGAGAATAGTTGGATTTTTACTCGCAAAAATGGCGAAGTTTATGAGAGTTGAAAATTTATGAGTCAAGTGAATCTTTGGACTTCGGCGGAACACGCTTTGTGGTATCTTGCTAAAGCCGATCGCATTCCTCACCGCACGGAAGGTGAAGCGGTTTTGTTGGAAGAAGTGCCGAAAACTGTGAAGCGGATTCTCGATGTGGGCACGGGAGACGGTCGGTTGCTGGGTCTGCTGAAGTGCGATCGACCAAATGTTCAATGTGTGGCGATCGACTTTTCGCCGACAATGCTGGAAAAAGCCAGAATTCGCTTTGCTGATGACCAGAATGTCACGGTAATCGAGCACAATTTTGATGAATCGCTACCGGATTTGGGCAAGTTTGATGCAGTTGTTTCTAGTTTTGCGATTCATCACGTAATAGACGATCGCAAACGTTCGCTTTACGCTGAGATTTTCGAGCTTTTGGAGCCCGGAGGCATTTTTTGCAATTTGGAACACGTAGCGTCAGCAACTCCGGCTTTGCATCAGAAATTTCGAGAGGCGCTGGGTATTAGCGATTCGCCAGACGATCCGTCTAATAAATTGCTCGATATGGAAACGCAATTGCGGTGGTTTAGAGAAATTGGTTTTACCGATGCAGACTGTTATTGGAAGTGGTTAGAACTAGCTTTGTTAGTTGGTGTCAAACCTGTTTAGCTGCGGGTAAGGACTGCATTGTCGTGTTATTTTAAAATTGGAAATAGTCAAAATTAATAAGGTGCGTCATATTTTTAAACCCTCAATAATCGTTCTAGAAATTCACCTGACACACCCTACAGCTTGATTTTAGTATGCCAGTTGCCTAAGTCCTGAATATAAGAGGTTGCTGTCGTAGTAGAAGTCGATCGCGAACAGTTCTGGTTATTTTAAAATAACCAACAGAGTATTGAGGAGAGAACAGGCGAACTCTTAACCCAAACGATACAGAAAGCAACCGTTTTTTGGAGTAGCAAGCAAATTGAACCTCCAATTTACATTTTTAGTTAGTTGGGATGGAAGATATTGTCCGGTCGCTCGCACATTGGGATCTTAACCAGTTAGAGGGCTGTTTTAAGAGTTATTAACCAAACAATCGAATTAACAACAAACAAAAAGGTATAAAAAATATAGATTGATGGAGCGCAGATAGCTGTCCATAAAGCAGGCATTTTAATTGTTTTTAATGAACCGAGCGGGTGAACAAGACCTGCCGGAATTGAGCGAGCATTAAAACTTGCATCTAAAGCGCTTTCATTATTCAAAAATTGGGTAACTGCATTGGCTCTTTGTATGTAATACAATTGCACCTTCCAGTAAGTAGCTTCTAAAAACCAGAAACCCAAAATTATAACGTATCCTAGGGGAACCAACGCATCTATTTTGCTTGTAAAAACCCAACCAATCAACGCTACCCAAATGGTAATTACCGCAGTTTTTAATTGCATCAGAATTGTTGTGAAGTTAGCTATTTTTTTCTCAAGTTCCTCTGCTCCTTTTTGCAGCATTGCTAGCTGAAATTCAAATCTATCCATGTTTGATTCGGCGAACGTTTATATTAGAGTTATCCAAAAAATTATAATCTTCTTTTCTTTCGGTATCGTTAGAGAGCTTCGCCTGAGGCACCCTACAAGTCGATTTTAGATTATATAGTAAGGTGCGTCAGATCCCGAAATTCCCGATCGCCGTTAGAGAATTTCGCCTGAGGCACCCTACAAGTCGATTGTTGTGTGACCGTTGCGTCCAGGACTATTAAAGTCACGCACCTTACTGAATTAAATTAAATCCGGTACTTTAGGTTTGATTCTGCGCTCGTACCAGTTCATTAACGGGGTCGAAGTAATGCCGTGCAAAATCACAGAAATCACGATTGTTGTAAAGGTAATCCAGGCAATTCTTTCGGCTATTTCCCCTTCCAAACCGTTACCGAAAGCATAGGTAAGATAATAGATAGAACCGACACCACGAATGCCGAACCAACCGCACAGCCAGCGGCTGGCGGGATGTAAAGGACTGCCGATCGTACTGATCCAAGCTCCCACAGGCCGAATCAAAAAAATCAACAATCCAGCTACTAATAGGGAGTATCCTCCATAGGCCAACATAGGCTCTAGGCGCAAAAGCGAACCTAATAGTAAAATAGTTGCTATTTCCATTAACTTTTCAATGCGCTCGGTAAAGTGGAGTTGGGAAAGCGGTTTTTCTGGGTTGTGGTAACTCCGCTGCATCACAATTCCTGCTACAAAAACTGCGAGAAATCCGTAGCCGTTGACTACTTCGGTGAGGGAATATGTGAGCAGAATTGTGCTGAGAGCAATGAAATCTTCCATTAGTTGATCGGCCGGTCGATAGCGTTGGAGTTGGCGATCGATCCAGGTGACTGCTTTAGCTACTACAATTCCCATAACGATACCTGTGGCGGTCGCCCAAATCAAGTCAACTGCTACCCACTGCGAAAACCAGTTCGGCCAGTTGTTATCTTTTAGTGCATAAATGCCGAAATAAACGAAGGGAAAAGCTAAAGCATCGTTCAAACCGCCTTCGGATGTTAAACCAAAGCGCAATTCATCGCGATCGTCTATATTTGCTAACTGAACTTCTGAGGCTAAAACAGGATCGGTGGGAGCGAGAATTGCTCCCAATAAAATTGCCGCCCCCCAATCTAATTTCACCAACCAATGACCGACAGCAGCCACCGCAAAAATCGAAATTGGCATTAAAAAACCGATCAACCGCGCTGTAGAATTCCAAGCCCAAAATTGTAGCGGGCGATTCATTTTTAAGCCGCAACTGAACAGAGAAACAATAACTACAAATTCTGTAAGTCTTTGTAAAAATAGAGCTTCGGGACGCAAGTCAATCAGCTTGACGCCATAGGGCCCCAATCCGATACCGACAATTAGATAAATTAAGGCATAAGACACCGGCAATCCTGAAATCCATCCGGAACCCAAGGTAACGGTCAGCAGGAGGATGCCAATAACTAGCAAGTTGAGAATGTAATCATCCACCATAGCGATCGCACTTTTAATCAGGTTTACCAAATGCGATTTTTACAGATAAAAGCTTTTGGGGCATCTACCGCCCGCTAGATTCAGATATCCTCCGAAAGTTGCAGTTGTTATACCAAATTTTTGATGCTTCTAGCCTGCTGCTGCGGGCTTTGTCTTTTTGCGCCGTAAACTCCGTGACTGACAATCGACCGAAATTGTTTATTTTATACATCTGACTAATAACTAATGATTAATGACTAAGGGCTGATAACTAATAATTAATTAGAAAGACCACTTTTTTCGGTAGCGATGATGTGCAAATCTACGTGTTTGAGCGATCGCACTAACTGTTGAGTCAAAGAACCCCGCAGCAGCAATCTCCAGCGGGATTGCTGGCTTTCGCCGATCACAATTTGAGTAATTCGATACTGTTTAGCTACCTCCGAAATCGCTTTAGCTATATTAGTGCCGTTTACCCGCAAAAATTGCCCCTTAAATTCTTGACAGAGTTTCTCACAAGTTTCAACGTGCAAGATTTCTGCTTTTGTTAAAAATCGGTCTGGATCGTTGACAAACACAGCATAAAATGGGGCATTCATGTAGCTAGCAATCCTCCCGCCCCGCCGCAGCAGTTGCAAGGAATTGGGATAAGTCGAGATGCACACTAAAACTCGTTCGTGAATGTTGCAAGATTGACCTTTTAAAGTTGCTGCATCGTCTTCCACATTGTCTGCGACTTCTCGCAGGGCGAGTTCTCGCAAAGCAATTAAATGACGGCGCTGGAAAAAGTTTTCTAAAGATTGTTCAATTTTTTCGGGAGCATAAATTTTGCCTTCTAGCAACCTTTCTTCTAAAGTTTCCGGCGTGACATCCACAACGACTATTTCGTCAGCATCTTCGAGAACGCGATCGGGCACTCGCTCTCGCACTACAACTCCGGTAATTCGAGCTACTAAATCGTTGAGACTTTCTATGTGCTGAATGTTGAGAGTGGAGAAAACATCAATTCCAGCATTCAGAATTTCTTCGACATCTTGATATCGTTTTTCTCGCAGAGAACCCGGAATGTTTGTATGAGCCAGTTCGTCTATTAATGCTAATTGGGGGCGGCGTTCGATGACAGCTTCACTATCCATTTCGGTTAGCACTTTTCCGCCACGCAGCATTTGTTTTCTGGGTACTACTTCCAGTCCTTCGCCTTTAGCTGCTGTCTCTTTCCGTCCATGAGTTTCTAACAGTCCCATTACCACATCAATGCCTTCAGATTTGAGCCTGTGTCCTTCTTCTAGCATTCGGAAAGTTTTGCCGACACCGGGGGCCATGCCGATAAATATTTTGTGCTTTCCCCGGCGGGGAGTGCGATCGTAAGTGCGGTTCGGTTGGGCGTAAACCGCGTCTGGATTGTTGGTAAGTTCGCTAGAGTGAATCATAGCTCAGTAGTGGGTAGTTAGTCAATTTCCAGTCATCAGTCGGTTTATGACCGATGACTGCCGACTGTCGTAAACTATTGTAAAGCGTCGAGAGCCAAATTAAGTTTGAGGACGTTAACTCCCGGTTCGCCGAAAATGCCGAGAAATCTGCCATCCGTATTTTTGGCTACCAACATTTCTACTTGATTGAAATTGAGCGATCGCACCGTTGCTATCCGCTGAATTTGCGATCGAGCTGCCTCTAAGCTAATGTGCGGATCGAGGCTAGAACCAGAGGTGTAGACTAAATCAGCAGTCGGTTTTATACCAGCTTTGTTGAGACGATCTAATTCAACTTGCACCCCCTGAAAACCATCTTTCTCATTACCTCGTTTCAGCAAATCCGAGTTACTGGGGGCAAGGTTGCTAGCTCCCGAAATACCTGTTGTTTGACTTAAATTTTCTGCCTTTGTGGGAGTGTAATCTTCGGTTGCAAAGCTGCTGTAATTTGTGGTGCTGGGGCGGCTCCAAAAATATTGATCAGAGCTGAAAGGCTGACCGATTAAGGACGAACCCACGACAACTCCTTGCTGAGTAATTAAACTGCCGTTTGCCTGCGAGTTGAAGGCAATTTGACCAATTACTAGCAAGATTAAAGGGTAAATAATGGCTGTAATTCCCCACAAAACCAGGGTAAGGCGAATGGCTCTAATTATTTCTCTCATAAATTACCTCGCTCCGTTATTTGCTAAGGGTTAATTATTGACTAAAATCTTTCCGGCTGAAAAATGACTACAAACAGGTAAATAGAAAGGGCGATAATCACCAAACCCAGGAGACTTAAACCCCAGACAGCTTTTCGGGTCAAATCTTCACGCCCAACCGCGTAAACAGCGGGGGCAATTATCGCATTGAAACACATTACCAGAAATAGATGCACCGGGATTGGGTGGCGCTGCCAAAGCATTTGCGCTAACTCAATAATTTCTTGGAAATCTCTGGGAAAAATATCATTCAGCAAATCATTCCGTTTCATAAATTCTCCTTATTTTGGGAATAAACATCTGTCTTTCTATTGGATGATTTTTTGGGGAAAATCGAGGCATATCCTCTGGAACTGGGTTCCCCGGACAGAGCCGGCGAACGGGATTAATCCGTGTATCCGTGTCGTGCTTTCCCGAGCTATGCTAGCCCAACGGCGGCAATCAAAACATCAATAACTTTGATAGCAATAAACGGCGCGACTGCTCCTCCCAATCCGTAGATTAAAATATTCCGCTGCAACAGTTGATTTGCGCTCAAAGGTCTAAACTTTACACCAGTTAATGCTAGTGGAATTAAAGCAGGAATAATCAAAGCATTGTAAATTAATGCAGACAAAACTGCCGATTGACCGCTGGCTAAACCCATGACGTTTAAAGCGCCGACGGGGGCAAACATGGCGGGAATAATTGCAAAATATTTAGCAATATCGTTGGCTAGGGAAAAGGTGGTCAGCGCGCCGCGAGTAATCAGCAATTGTTTGCCGATTGTAACTAAATCAATTAATTTTGTGGGGTCAGAATCCAAGTCCACCATGTTCGCAGCTTCCTTCGCTGCTTGGGTTCCAGAATTCATCGCGAGTCCTACATTTGCTTGCGCTAGTGCGGGTGCGTCGTTGGTTCCGTCTCCAGTCATTGCGACTAATTTGCCTTCTGCTTGTTGCTTGCGAATTACGTCGATTTTGTCCTCGGGAGTTGCTTCGGCAATGAAGTCGTCAACCCCTGCTTCATCGGCAATTACTGATGCTGTAATTCGGTTATCTCCGGTGAGCATAATGGTGCGAATTCCCATTTTTCGCAGTTGGTCAAACCGATCGCGAATTCCCGGTTTGATGACATCTTTCAAATAGATAATGCCGTAGGTGTCGCTGCCTTGACAAACAGCTAAAGGTGTGCCCCCAAGCCGCGAAACTCGCTCGTAAGCTGCATCAAGATCCGGCCCGAAATTGCCGCCGCGCGATCGCACAAAACCCTTCACCGCATCCACCGCACCCTTGCGAACCTCCGTCCCATCGGGCAAATCCGTGCCAGACATCCGCGTTTTTGCGGAAAAATCAAGCCCCGTGGCGTTGGTGCGATCGAAATCCACCTGTGCGCCCAAATTCTGAGCCAAACGGACGATCGACTTTCCCTCTGGAGTATCGTCAAACAGGCTAGCAGCAAGGGCTACACTCGCAACCTCCTCCAGCGAGTGACCGTTTACCGGAATGAATTCCTCGGCTAAACGGTTCCCCAGCGTGATCGTCCCCGTTTTGTCCAAAATCAGCGTATTCACGTCGCCGCAAGCCTCCACGGCGCGTCCAGAGGTCGCTATCACGTTAAACTGAGCGACGCGATCCATTCCCGCAATGCCGATCGCGCTCAGCAAACCTCCAATGGTTGTTGGAATCAGCGCCACCAGCAGCGAAATCAGCGTCACCACGCCCACAGGGGTTTTCACGTAATTTCCCACGGGCGGAATGGTCGATACCACAATCAAAAACACCAGCGTCAGCACCGCCAGCAGCACCGTCAGCGCGATCTCGTTCGGCGTTTTCGATCTTTCGGCCCCCTCCACGAGCGCGATCATCCTGTCCAAAAACCCCTTGCCGGGGTCGGCCATCACCCGCAGCGTCAATTCGTCGGAAAGGATGCGCGTACCGCCGGTAACGGAACTGGCGATGTCCGAACCCGGTTCCTTGAGCACCGGCGCGGATTCGCCAGTGATCGCAGATTCGTCTACAGATGCCACACCTGCGATCACTTCGCCGTCGGAAGGAATGACATCGCCTGCGATCACTTTAATTTGGTCGCCGCGTCTCAGGGATGTCGAACTAACTTCTTGAATTGAACCGTCTGGTAGGAGTTTGCGGGCTGTTGTGTCGGCTTTGGTCGATCGCAGTGCGTCTGCTTGCGCTTTGCCGCGCCCTTCCGCCACCGCTTCGGCAAAATTAGCAAATACCAAAGTGAAGAACAAAATGAAGGTGACTAAACCGTTGAAAATCACCTGATTATTGCCGGGAACCGGGCCGAACAGCGTCGGATCGATCGTTAATAATGCAGTCACAATTGTGCCAATCCACACCACAAACATCACCGGATTTTTCAGCATCACCCGCGGGTTTAGCTTGACAAAAGCTTCTTTAAAAGCTCTTTGATAAAGACCTTTAGTATTTGCTTTCGGCGTGTGCTTGCGAGACTGGCGAGAGCCTCTAGCAGGTTTTTTTGGGGAATCTGGAGTAGGGGAAAAGGTCATGTCGATTTGGGATTTTTAATGAACCACAGAGAACACAGATAACACAGAGAAAGAGAAGAGTGAAGTTGAGGATTTTCGCTACAGAGGTGGAGGAGTTGGTGTTGCTAAAGGTGTTGTGGGTACAGTTATCGATGCAGGTTCAAACTTGCCGCTGCTAATTTCATATCCTTCGGCAATTGGCCCTAAAGCCAATACTGGGAAAAATGTCAGTGCGCCTAGAATTATGATTACTCCTGCGGTTACGCTGGTGAACAAAACTGAATCTGTTCTGAGAGTGCCGGTTGTTTCGGGAACCAGTTGTTTGTTCGTCATGCTGTCAGCTAAAAGCAGCAGGGCAATAATTGGAACGTAGCGCCCCAACAGCAAGCTAAAACAGGTGCTTAAATTCCACCAAAGTCCTGTAGGTGCGGGTTTAGAGTCAGCCAATCCTTCAAAACCAGAACCGTTGTTAGCCGCCGCCGAAGCGTATTCGTACATAACCTGCGAAATGCCGTGAAATCCCGGGTTGCTGATGCCGCTCAAACTGTCGGTAAAGGCGAGGGTAATTGCACCGGGGATTAAAACTGCGATCGGGTGAATCAACAAAACAACGCTGGCTAAAACTATTTCCCGTTTCTCAATTTTTCGTCCCAAAAATTCCGGCGTTCTCCCCACCATCAATCCCGTAAGAAATACGCTCAAAATCGAGTAAATAAATAAGTAAGCCGTTCCCGTTCCCTGTCCACCCCAAACGATTTGCAGAAACAAATTAAACAGAGTAGCAAAACCACCGGGAGGCATTAAAGAATCGTGCATTCCGTTGACAGCCCCGCACATTGTCCCAGTTGTAGTGACCGCCCAAAGTGCAGTCTCTGCCCAGCCAAACCTAACCTCTTTGCCTTCTAAATTAGGCTGCTGCGAACCCAGTAAATTATTGATTTGAGGATTGCCTTGAAACTCACCGACTGCTGCAATGCCAATCAAGACAACGTAAATGCCAAAAACCATCCAAAAAATCAGCCATCCCTGCTTTTTGTTGTTGGCAAATCGACCGTAGGTGTGAATCATAGCTGCTGGTATAGAAACCATTGCTAGTGTTTCCAGCAGGTTGGTAAAAGGGTTGGGATTTTCAAAGGGGTGAGCCGAGTTCATGGCAAAAAATCCACCGCCATTTTCTCCCAGTTGTTTAATACTTTCAAAGTGAGCAACTGGGCCGCGAGCAATTACTTGCGTGCCGCCTTCTAAGGTACGGGCAACGGCCGGCCCGGCTAGGGTTTCCGGCACTCCGGAAATTAGCAAAAACAAGCCTATTATCAAAGAAATGGGAAGCAGAATGCGGGTGATTGATTGAATTAAATCGATGTAAAAGTTGCCCAGGGGGCGGCCGGTTAATCCCCGGATAAAGGCAATCCCTACTGCTAAACCCGTGGCGGCTGAGGTAAACATTAAAAAACCCAGAGTTAACTGGGATAGATAACTGAATGTTGTCTCGCCGGAGTAATGCTGTTGGTCGGTATTTGTGAGGAATGAAATAGTTGTGTGCAGCGCTGTATCCCAGGTTGGGGTCCTGAGGCTGGTGGGATTTAAAGGCAGCACTCCCTGAAGCATGAAAATTAAGAAAACAAATATGCCCATTGCCGCATTGCTGTAGAGTAACGATCTGGCATATTGCCAACCTGTCATGGAATCTACAGACCGGATGTTGCTGGCTTTATAGATGAATTGTTCTAGGGGTTTAATAGCTGGGTCGAGAATGCTTTCTTTTCCCATGTAAACCCGCGCCATGTAGTTGCCGAAGACAGGCGCGATTGCTATTAAAATGATTAGGGTTAATGCGATTTGAAGTAATCCTTGCTGCATAACTGAGCCAATCTTTTATCGTTGAATAAATGGGTTTTGCCGATCGCAAAATGGGTTCGGTGGGAGGTTCCAAAAACCGGGCGAGCTTTTTTTGAAGGTCACTTTCAGTTTGGGGGCGATCGCCGAATTCAATGCTGCTAAGATGCAATCTCCCCAGCCGGAGGGATTAACGCCAGCAGCGGGTTTTTGCTGGCGATAATTCCTCGTTTTTCTTTTGCTAATCCCGCGCTTTGACAGCGATCGAGCAGTTTTATAGCATTTAAGACCGCGCCACAATAACTAGGGTTAATTTGGAGAAAACTGAAATCGCTTTGATTAGACAAAGTTGATCTGTCACTTCTGTTAGCCCAAAAATGCTCTCTACTTGTACTGATTACTATAGTCATTTTTAGAAGATTGGATAATCAGCTTTCCGGTATAATTTGCTGTTTGCATATTAGGCTTGTTCGCTCTATATTTGTCAGAATAGAGGAATTTTTAGCTAGATTTAAATGTCTATACGTTGAGATATAGATGTTCGCTAAACGCGATTTTTTTGCGCGAAAATAGGTGAAAAAATAAAAAAAATAACTATGCTAAGGTAGTAGGTAGTAGAAAAAAACTGTGAATGTAAAATATAAGATGGATTGATTGAGGATGTTTAAAAGTTTATCGGCTATCCCAAAAAACCTGGCTATTCAAGAGAAGTATTTGCGGGGGAGGTGGTCGATCGCAATTTTATTTGCGATTGTTGCACTGCTGGAATTTACTACGCCGTCGGAGTATCTGTTTGGGTATTTGTATACGGGCCCGATTTTACTCGCCAATTCGCGATTGAGTCGGTTGGGTAAGTTACAAATTACGCTGCTATCGGCAGCTTTGACGCTGTTAAATTTGTTTATTCCTCCTGGAGAAGGGATCGCCCTAGCCACTGTCGCAAATAGATCGATCGCAGTCATGGCTTTGGGAGTGACGGGATATTTGAGCGATCGCAACCAGCAGTACCAAGAAGCGATCGCGATCGCTAAAGCTGAGTTGCAGTCGCAACAGCAGTTAGCAAGCATCCGAGAAGATTTTGTCTCTACTTTGAGTCACGACTTGAAAACGCCGATGCTGGGGGCTATCGAAACAATTAAAGCTTTTCAGTCAGCAAAATTTGGGAATGTCACCGCCAGTCAGCAAAAAGTTCTCGAAACAATGGCGCGATCGCACAAAATGTCACTACAATTAGTAGAAACGCTGCTGGATGTTTACCGCAACGATGCCGAAGGTTTAAAACTGCAACTTGCTCCCGTAAATTTAGTAGCTTTGGCAGAAGAAGTAATCGCAACACTCATCCATTTGTCGGCGGCGCGCCGGGTTTACATTAATATGAGTTACGGGGACTCAGATTTCCGTCGCTCTTTGTGGGTAAATGGCGATGCCGTGCAACTCCAGCGCGTTTTTGTTAATTTGCTCACAAACGGTATCAACCATTCTCCTCGCGGTGGCAAAGTAGAAATAGTCATGGAATCTTATTCGAGTTATCAGGTGGTGAAAGTTATCGATAGCGGTTTGGGAATTACCGCCGATGAACTGCCCTATTTGTTCGAGCGTTTTTATCAAGGACACAGCGACCGGCAAGCCAAAGGATCGGGATTGGGGTTATACTTATCTCGCCAAATTATTGACGCCCACGGAGGTATAATTTGGGCAGAAAATAAATTGCCTCTAGGCGCTTTATTTGGATTTAAACTCCCTGCTATCCCAGAGAAATGAAACCACTTTATCCCTTGCGAATTCTCTTAGTTGAAGACGACGAACTGTTTCGGTTGGGGCTGCAAACGCGGTTGCAGCAAGAAAGTTGCTTGCAAGTAATTGCTGAAGCGGAAGATGGCGAAACGGCGGTAGAATTGACTCAGGAACACTTGCCCGATGTGGTAGTTCTCGATGTCGGTTTGCCGGGAATTGGGGGTATTGAAGCGTGCCGCCAAATTAAACAGCGACATCCAGCAATTCCCGTTTTAATCTTAACTTCTCATTCGCAAAAATCCTTAATTGAAAGATTGATTGGTGCGGGTGCTCAGGGCTATTGCCTAAAAGGAATTGCGGCGGAAACTTTGGTTTTGGCAATTCGATCGGTAGCGGCGGGCGCTTCGTGGTGGGATCAGGCCGCGACTTCGGAAATTAGGGCAGTTTTTGCTAATCCCGAACCTTTGAAAAATGGGTTAAAATCGGAACTTTTAGAGAATCCGCTGACGAAGCGAGAACAGGAAATATTAGCTTTAGTTGCGGGGGGAAAAAGCAATCAGGAAATTGCTCAAATATTGTACATTGCTCCGGGTACAGTGCGAGTTCACGTGCACGCAATTTTGCAAAAGTTAGAAGTGCGCGATCGCACTCAGGCTGCTGTACTCGCAATTCAGAAAGGATTGGTAGCAGAAGAACTGTTAGCGATAGAACCGTAAAAGGGCAACTTTTGTAGTGGAATTGTCGCTTTTTGAAATGAATTACTTGCTAAACGCGCCTCTACAAGATGAATCTGTTGCAGCTTCACGGAAAATTAATATCAGTCTTGATTGTTAATTTTCTTGATGACATTTAATGTGTGAATTTGCTAAGGTCGGCACATCTTAATTTTCCTACGTCATCTAACCAGAGGTGTATTGTGCCAAATTTTCTCGGTTCAGTTTTTAGTTCGATCGCCTTTCTCGACTCTGCCCTTCCCGATCGCCCAACTCTCCGCAACGGCATCGCAGCGGGGACAGAAGTTATTACCCTCGATGCGGCGCGGGATGGAGTAGAACAAATCACGGCAGCACTAGCGAGTCGCAGCAATATTAAAAGTATTCATATCATCTCCCACGGTCGCCCCGCGAGTTTGCTGCTAGGCGCGATCGATCTAAACTTGACAAATTTAAAAACTTATGCCAAACAATTGCAGCGTTGGTCGAGATCCCTGGCAGAGAGTGGAGAGATTTTGCTTTATGGGTGCGATGTAGCGGCGGGGGAGAAGGGCGCTAACTTTGTGCAGCAACTGAGTCAGCTAACCCAGGCAAAAATTGCTGCTTCTAGATCGCCGATCGGCAGTTCGGCTATGGGCGGAGATTGGGAATTAGATTATACAACGGGAGTTATGGTGGCTGGGCTGGCGATCGACCAGGCCACAATGGCCGCTTATCAATTTGTGTTAGGTCTACAATTTTTGGGACAAGCAGGATTTGCGGCAAATACAAATTTTGGAGGAACCCGGGTAGGTGGACTGTCTGGCATTACTTACGCGGGCACCAACACTTACTACGCTATCTCCGACGGCCGCAATAGTGGTAGCAGTCTCGGTCCGTCTCGCTTTTACACCCTCACTATGCCTAATGTGAGTTCGGGTAGCTTGGCAGCAGGAGGAGTGGTTTTTACAGCGGTGACACAGATTGGCAATCCGCCTCCCTTTGTTGCAGATACATCGGATACAGAGGGCATTGGCTTCATCGGCAGCAATGTCTTCGTCTCTTCTGAAGGCAATTTCTCGACAACTATCCAGCCTTTTATCAATAGATTCGACATTGCAACAGGAAATCAAAACCTAGCACTGACTATTCCTGCTCCCAAATACGACGTATCAGCAGATACTAGCAGTGGCATCCACAACAATCAAGCTTTTGAAAGTCTGACCATTACTCCCAGTCAAAGTTCTCTGTTTACAGCAACAGAAAATGCTCTCGAACAAGACGGCCCTGCTACAGGTACAACGGCTACCATTGGCACGCGATCGCGAATTTTAAGATTTAACTTAGGCACAAACACCGCAAACGGAGAATTTCTTTACAACACCGATCCAGGCAATGGCATTTCAGAAATGCTGGCAGTTGATGATAATACCCTGCTGGTTCTCGAACGTTTTTTCAACCCAGCGACACTCTCAGGCGATTTGAAGCTTTATCAAATTTCTTTAACGGGTGCGACTGACATTCAAAGCAATACTGGTTTGACTGCTTCTGGTATTGCTGGCATTACACCAGTATCAAAAACTCTGATTGCTGATTTCCCAAACACTTCAGGCTTTCCGCTAAACAATTTTGAAGGGATGACATTTGGGCCTTCTCAAACGGCAACTGGCAAGCGATCGCTCATTCTTGTCAGCGACAACAATTTTGGCTCCCCCTTTCCCCTTCCCACCGCATTCGCAGCGTTTGCAGCCAACAACGCACCTGTACTCAACAACAGTGGTTCCCCGATACTAACAGCAATTAATGAAGATGTACCTCCTGCCAGCAACACCGGCAGCTTAGTTTCTACTTTAATTGCAGGTGCTGTTACAGATCCCGACACCGCCGACACTCAAGGAATTGCTGTCACGGCGACAGACAATACTAACGGCAGTTGGGAATATTCAACTGATAGCGGTGCGACTTGGACGGCATTCGGCACACCGTCAACAGCAGCAGCGAGACTGCTAGCAGGCAATGCCAGCATCCGCTTTGTTCCCAATGCTGACTACAACGGCACTGCCAATATCACGTATCAGGCATGGGATGGAACGACAACAAACTCTAGCGGTACTATCCTCACGAACGGCGGGACGGCTGATATTTCGACTGCCAGCAGTATCGGCGGGTTAGCAGCTTTCAGTACAGCATCCGAGACAGCAACCATTACCGTTAATCCTGTCAACGACCCGCCAACAGCAAATCCCGACAGCTACAGTGTCCTGCACGATAAAGTGCTCAGCCCATTTCCGGGAGTCTTAATCAACGACACCGACCCCGACTTGGACTCGTTGGTTCCGGCGTTAGTCACAGGCCCGACCAACGGTACGATCATGTTCTATCCCAATGGCGACTTCTTTTATACTCCTAACCCGGGCTTTGTGGGTACAGATACCTTCACCTACAGCGTTAGCGACGGGGCTGCGACTGTCCCCGCCACGGTGAATATCAACGTTACTAACAGTGCGCCGATCGCCAAATCTGACACCTACAGCGTGCTGCACGATAAATTTCTGGGCGTAGCACCCCCGTTGGGAGCCTTAAGCAACGACACCGACGCCGACTTGGACTCGTTGGTTGCCGCTTTAGTCACAGATCCGAGCAAAGGTACAGTCACATTCGATGCCTTTGGCAACTTCAGTTACATTCCTAACCCAGGTTTTGTCGGCACTGATACTTTCACCTACAGCGTTAGCGACGGGGCTGCGACTGTCCCCGCCACGGTGAATATCAACGTTACTAACAGTGCGCCGATCGCCAAATCTGACACCTACAGCGTGCTGCACGATAAATTTCTGGGCGTAGCACCCCCGTTGGGAGCCTTAAGCAACGACACCGACGCCGACTTGGACTCGTTGGTTGCCGCTTTAGTCACAGATCCGAGCAAAGGTACAGTCACATTCGATGCCTTTGGCAACTTCAGTTACATTCCTAACCCAGGTTTTGTCGGCACTGATACTTTCACCTACAGCGTTAGCGACGGGGCTGCGACTGTCCCCGCCACGGTGAATATCAACGTTACTAACAGTCTGCCAACAGCAAATCCCGACAGCTACAGCCTCAGTGCGGGAACAGTCCTCAGCGTAACAGTGCCGGGAGTTTTAGCGAACGACTCCGACGCGGACTTTGACACGCTGACTGCTGCGGTGGCCGCAAACCCGACGAAAGGGTCGATCGCCCTCAACAAAGACGGTTCTTTCACTTATACTCCTAACGCAGGCTTTTCTGGAACAGACACCTTTACCTACACAGTCAGCGACGGGATAGTTAACTCTACACCCGCTACCGTAACTGTAAACGTCAACAATAACCCGCCTACAGCCAATTCTGACAGCTATACCACTGCTTTTAATAGTTCACTCAACGTGACGGGTTTGGGAGTCTTAATCAACGATACAGACCCGGAAAACGACCCGCTGACTGCGATTCTGGTGACAAATCCGGCTACAGGGTCGATCGCCCTCAACGCTAACGGTTCTTTCACTTATACTCCGAATGCTGGTTTTGCAGGGACAGACTCTTTTACCTACAAAGCTAATGACGGGAAAGCTGATTCCGCGATCGTCACGGCAAGCATTCTTGTAAATACCCCTCCAACTCCAACTCCGACTCCCACGGAAACTCCAACTCCGACTCCCACGGAAACTCCGACTCCGACTCCCAAGGTACCACAGAAGCAGGCGCAGGAAGCCGTGAGATAACATAAGACGCAGGGGGGGGGGGGCGGGGCGG
>NZ_SRRZ01000250.1 GCF_013179805.1 Microcoleus asticus IPMA8
TTTCTGCCCCTGAAGTTTTTAAAATAATTTGGTTGAGGCTACCGAACAATTCATCAAGCTGAATTTTACTGGATAAAGCTTGAGCAGCTTGCACAATAGAGGCGAAATCAAGGGCCTCGGAAATACTCGTGCTGCTGGTGCTGGAAGTCTGCGAAGAGTGGGTAATCGTTGCTAGCGTCTCTAGAGGATTAAAGCGAAGTTTGGGCTGATTCAGGATGGGATGAAGTAATTGGGGATAGCGTTGTTCTAGGTCTTCTATTTTGGCTAGTGCTCCCCAGCGGGCATAACAGTAATATGCTTCCTGCATATAGCTGGCGGCGACTTTTTCTTTGCCCCATTCCCAGTAGAACTTGGCAGCTAATTCGTTGGCTAATCCTTCCTCTTGGATATAACCGTTTTCCTTGGCTCCTTTAACTGCAAGATCGTAAAATTCTAGAGCTTCTGTTTTGCGAGCAAGAACGCGATGTTTTTCAGCTTCAACTAAATGATATTTGTGCAAGTAATTCATGGGACCATAATCTGCCCAGTCTTTTAGCTTGGCTTGATTTTCTTGCATTCGCTGCCATCGCGGCTCTGACTCGGACATCGATGCAGGCGGAGTGGCCAGCACGTTCAGAGAATCATAGAAGTAGAAGATCGGTTCAACGATACTTCCCATCCCTCCCGCCAAATAATGTCGCGTTTGAGCGGCATCGTGTTCTGCTTTAGCAAAGTCTTCCAACCAGTAATTCAATGTGAATCGATACAAGTAGAAGAAAGATAGTCGGTAAAAATCGACTTTGGCCTCAGCCAGGACTTTTTCTTCATAGGCATCTTGGCGTAAGGGAATTTCGTCCTCTGACTGACCCAAGAGAATTTGAGCCGCCTGCCAGTACGCCAACACACAGTTTGCTGCTGTGACTTGGTGGAGGTCGCACAACTGTTGGTAATAGGCGCGAATTTGCGGTTCGAGTTCAGCGAGCGGTTGACCGTACCAATAAGCATTGAAACAGTACAACTGGGCGTCGTATCCCATAAATTCTAGATTGCCTGTTTCTAATCCAGCTTGATAGCCATCGAGAAGAATGGGCAGCGTTTCTTGCAAATGGATCGTCCAAGAACCCACATAGGCCCCCATTAACATGGCGGTGGCGGCTCGAATGTTTTTGGCATCGGGTTCTAAGGCGAGTTGGTATCCTAATTGCCCAAACTGAGGCACCATTGTCATGTCGCCCCACAGCATCCTCAGTTGGAAGGCGTAACCCACGTAGCAAAAAGCTGAAACCGGACTATTGCCGAATTGGATGGACAACTTAACCTGGAGTGCCACGACCAGGAAATAAAGCTTGGTGCCGGACATATAACAGACGGGTGTTAGGCGAGCCGCATTTTGCATAATGGCGAGTTGCTGAGGGTCGCTCATTTTCGGCAGATGAAAGAATGATTCAATAGAGCGACCTTCAATTAAGGCATCAATTTCTTGCTTCAACTGCCGAATATCGTCTAGGGTTGGTTCATTTGGTAGGTTTACGCCTAACATTTGGAAGACTGATTGACCGATCGCGATCGCCTCAACAAATTTATTGCGGGCTACCAATGCCTGGATTTTGACTTGATAAACTTGGACCTGTTCTAAAGGTGTTTTCGCATGATGAATCACCGCTTCAATCCACTGGTGCATCTGCTCAAAATCCCCGGCCAAAAAAGCCACCTCAGCAGCCAAGTCGTACAGAGATAGGGTGATTTCATACTGCCCTTGCCAAGCGTCTGTTCCTAGCAGTTTCAGCCCCACTGTGGCATATTCGCGGGCTGCTTGATAGGCAGTTGCCAATCTCGCTTTGCGGCAAGCAGTTAGGTTGAGTTGAGCGAGTTCCTCCCTTTCCTGCCGATCCACAACCAGTGTGGTTCCATAGTTCAACTGATTGACTAATTCAAAAATGCGTTCTTCTCTAGCTTCTGCTGAAATTTGTTGCAGGAGTAATTGCCCGATGTGATAATGGGCGATCGCGCGTTCTTCTTCCGGAATCAAAGAATAAGCGGCTTGTTGGACGCGATCGTGCAAGAATCGATAGGAAACTGTTTGAGAAGTAGCGCGATCGATATTTTCTTCTTCCCCTACATAAAATTTATAAACCTCACTCTGAGGTAAAACAAAACCTTCCTGTAAAGTTTTCCACAATGCCGTTGCCGTTTCCGTCTCCGAAATTTGCGAAACAATTGCTAATGTTGTCAGATCGAACTGATTGCCAATGCAAGCGGCTAATTTTAAAACTGACTGAGTTTCAACTGGCAATTTCTGTAACTGCTGCGCCATGAATTCAACTACATCATCCGTCAGTGCTGCTTCTGTAATTTTGCTAATATCGCACTGCCAATATCCTTCTTTAATCTCAAAACTAATCAATTCATCTTGATGCAATGCCTTGAGAAACTGCGTCGCAAAAAATGGATTTCCTTTTGTCTTCTGATACACTAATTCCGTCAGCGGTTCTGCTAACTTAGGATCACAATTCAGCGTATCTGCTACTAATTGATTCAAACTGGTTCGAGCCAGAGGTGCAAGTGTGATGGTATTGACAGTTGCCCCTGTTTTAGTGACTTCATCTAAAGTCAACATCAAGGGATGGGCAGCGGAAACTTCATTGTCTCGATAGGCTCCAATTAGTAGCAGGTGACTGGATTGGGATTCACCTACGAGCAACTGCATCAACTTTAAAGATGCCGAATCCGCCCATTGTAAGTCATCCAGAAACATCACTAAGGGATGCTCTTTTGTGGTAAAGACAGAGATAAATTTTTGGAAGAGCAAATTGAATAGATTTTGAGCAGCTATCCCTGATAATTCTGGGGCTGGGGGTTGTTGTCCGATAATCAGTTCTAGTTCGGGAATGACTTCAATAATGACTTGTCCGTTGTCACCAATGGCTGCTAAAATTTTGGTTTGCCATGCTTGGAGTTGGAGATCGCTTTCACTGAGCAATTGTGTCATTAAATCGCGGAATGCTTGCACAAATGCCGAAAAGGGAATATTGCGATTGAACTGGTCAAATTTACCTTTACTGAAATAGCCATGCTTTCGGACAATGGGTTTGTGAACTTCATTGACTACAACAGTTTTTCCGATGCCGGAAAAGCCTGCAACGAGCATCATTTCGCTGTTCCCTTGTGCTACTCGTTCAAAGGCTTCTAAAAGTTGCTGTATTTCTCGTTCTCGACCGTAAAGTTTTTCGGGAATCAGGAAGCGATCGCTGATGTCGTGCTGTCCTAACTCAAAAGTTTCAATGTTTTCAGTTTCTTGGCACTGCTGCAAACACCTTTCTAAGTCATGTTTCAATCCCAAGGCACTTTGATAGCGAGCTTCAGCATTCTTTGCCATCAGCTTCATCACCATATCTGAAAGCACCTGCGGAATTTCTTTGCTGTTTATTGAAGGAGGTTGTTTGGCAATATGGC
>NZ_SRRZ01000251.1 GCF_013179805.1 Microcoleus asticus IPMA8
TTTCGATAGTGGTAAACATATTTAATTATGGACTAATGAGGGGCATGGTCTTTCAGAGTATTTGTACTCATCGCATAAGTGTTATGCTCCCATTGTACTCCTTGTCGTAATAGAAATCCTCCTGCGTCCAATACTTATCCTCCTTTGCCCATTTCTGGAGGTTTTGTTCTTCACATAAGAACTGGTAGTTGCTTACTTCATTTAGACCGCCCTTTGACCGAGGTACAACATGGTCAACAACTAATTTGGCTTCATGGGCAGTTTTTCCAGTGTAAGCGCATTTCGGAATACCGTCATGTAATGCAATTAGTTCATGCCACTGTTGCGTTGACATCCACGTTGGCTTGTTCACTCCTACTTTTTTCTTGTCAGGGTCTTTCACTTTTGCGCTCCTGGTAAGTGTCTAAGGGAAATCTACCATGTTGCTAAGCGCTCTCTGCGTCAACAACCTAGTACAAGAACCATTATACAGATGACTTACTCTCTATTTGGACAGGATCAGAGTGACTCTCTCCACGTAGCAATGACTCTGAAACCCTTTCTGTCTCCTGTAAACGCTTCACCGACCAACAGTTTCGTCCTTCGTGGTCAATTTCATACATCGCCCCCTCCACTGACAGCTTCTTGGGTAACTGACTTCGCTTTTGTAGTCCTCTTAGCTGATTGATGGTCAACCCAGAAAATTTAGAGACTTCCATTCTGGACATTGTTTGAACATATTTTTCTATAAGATCAGTAGATTCCTCTGTCGGCTTTGACTTTCTTTTTTGGATAAGTGCAGCCTTACCTTTGTCTTTCTGGCTCTGCTTCTTTTGTGGCTCCTTACTGGTCTTTCTGTTCGCCTCATTAGGCTGGACAGTCGTATTAACAACACCATTTTGGGTAGATTGAATGCTGTTTTCTGTGAGGAAGAGTTTTTTCAAAAGTTCTGGACCGGCTTCAGCAGCAAATTGATGGGTAGATTCAAGTTCTGACCAAGCCTTTAAGGGCTTCTGGAACCGATGCTCAAAGTAGTCTTTGAATGAATCGAAAGTCTTGTTACCTTCCATCCAGTGTGGAATTCTGTACATCTCCTTTTCTTTAATGATGCTCATGAGTCTGTAACAGACTGTACAAGCTGCATCTAAACTTTGCGCGCACAGACCTATCCATTTATCTGCAAAAGCAGCTCTTGCTTCATCCGTATTGAGTGCCTGGAATTGATTAAGTACATAAGAGATGTTGGCGGGCAATTCCCAACCTGGGTAGGTAGAGGCAGCTTCGCCTCTCCCATAAATAGCACTTTGTGGCTTTATGGTTTGTTGGGTTGGTTTCAAAGACTTAACCACTTTTGTTGTATTTGTTGTATGAGGGGAGTGACTTTTCCCTAGTTCTTCTTCCACTACTGACAATCTAGTTGTCACGTTATCGCTGCGTTTTTCTTCTGCCACTAATCTTTCTTCCAGATTGGCTATGCGTTTTGCCAGAACATCAATCACAGTCGTATCTTCTGTAGTAACATTGCCTGCTACAGGAGCAAATGCCTCCGTCTGTATTGAAGCCAAGTAGTTTGACAGAATAGCGGTTGCCGCAGTTGATAGTGACTTGATATTATGCTCAGCCTGGAATGTCTTCAATTTATCGTGAACATTAGGTGGAATATAAACAGAAAATTTGAGATTACTGGTAGCCATTATGTTTGCCTCTTTATAATGGTATTGATGTACCAATTATAGCAAAAATAACGTGCGAGTAACGTGCAAGTAACGTACTTTCAACAAACTGTCCACTGTACCATGCTTAACCGCTCAATTAGGCATTCTGACAGTAGAAGCAACTGGTGTCGAGGGCTTGGTCTTGTTTACCGTCTATGCACCCCTGCATCCCCTTAAACTGCCACTCAATACGATGATAAGGGTTCTGACCTTAAACGGAATCATGGATAAACTAATTTAGAGATTCATAATTTCTTTCGCCTTCCTGTAGAGCCTTTCTCCCCAATCCTCGGTAGAATTATTGGTATGTTTAGTTAGAGCGAAGGCAAATCCACCTATTTCCCCTTTGAGCTTTTCAAATACACTACGTTGCCATCCACCTTGCGGGAGTAAAGCTTGAGTTAATACTGTATCTAAAATATCCTCATGTTGTGCATTCACATTTTGTGTGGATAGGGAAAAAATCAGTGTAGAAATCGAGAAATTATCAGGTCTACCAAACTCCAGTATCCAGCAAGAACGCAGCCCTGAGCTTTCCAGCTTTACCAGACCAAACTTTCTAACGCGATCGACTATTTTTGCAAACGGAGTTTCTTTAGCCAACTCTCGCACTTCCCAAGTAACTGAGATATCCCAATGCCTCTCATCAAGAAAGCGGATCGCTTCGGCAAACTCATCCAGCCCATCGTCTGTTGCAATAAAGATATCCATCGGCGAACGAAGGGCAAATTCGGCAGGCGGATTTTGCCCACCTACTCCTGCATCAGCAACATTAACGATTTGGCTTTTCAAAAGCGGTTCCAAGTCTTGATTGTCAACACCATTTGAGACATCAGCAGTTGGCTTTGTAACACTGATGGAACTTGCCCCCGTTTGAGTAATTTTGAGCTTCTGCTTTTCAATAATCGGCCTTCTCAAACGAGGAAGGTTACGGTCTGGTTTTGAAGTAGTAGGAGGGCTTGCTTCAATTTCAATTAAGTTTTCCTCAACAGTTTTGGGTTTCCTCTGTCGCTTGGCGGCTGGTTTTGCAACGTACTCTCGCTTTTTGAGTCGAGGATGGGTAAACTCAAGTTCTGAGAAAGGTAGCGATCGCGCAGGTGCAACTTCCAAAATTTGCTGAATCCATAAGATTTGCCCCGTTACCAGACCTCTGACGTGCCAAGTAGAACTAAAACTTGGTAAATTTGTCATCAGTGGTATCGAAGTATTCCAATTTACCTGTGAGGCTTGGCTGAGGCGATCGCGATACACCCGATCCCATGCAGAGCGAAACGATGAGTCATGCAACAACCGCGCCACACAAAAAGCAAAAGGTTTACTTAAGACTTTTTTAGCTATATCGACAGAAAAATCTAAAAATATTTTTCTGTCGATAATTTCATTTCGAGTAATTACACGCTCAAAATAGTTGGGTTCCAATAATCCAAACGCTAATGTTTTATTCGGAACCAAAAAAGCTCGAATACACTCTAATACAGGAAGGACAAGCGTAATACCTTCTTGGGTTTGAAACTTGAGGCAATACTCTGCTAGATTACTTTCGCCTTCAAGCAGATGATGGGCTATTGTTGGGATGTCTGCTGCCTTTGATAATGTATAGCAATCCTAAATCAGTTGCAAATTAATCGGGCTTCACTAATCATGATTAAGTTGGTATTAATTCAGTTTTTTCAACAAAAAAGTTAT
>NZ_SRRZ01000252.1 GCF_013179805.1 Microcoleus asticus IPMA8
TAGTAGTGTAGATTTTCAGATCTGAAGTCTATTTATTTTCAACTCACCTTTGCTGAGTCTTTTCTTGCTGCCTAGTCTAAACTCCAGTTACTAGATTCAAGCTACTTTGGAGAGGTGTAAGAATTTCTTCTGGCAGATCCTCTAGATTTTGTCCCATTGCTTGAATTGCCAAAACTAAACTCTCTAAAGGCTGAACCGGAAGCAAAATTCTGACTCTATCTGCTTTTTGTAGTAGTTCTGGTCTTGTCCGAAGTTTTTTAGCCTGCTCAATGCTGCTGTTAATAAACTCTTTCTCTCGCTGGTTAAACCAGTTATTAGCCGATTTAAGTATCTGTTTCAAATGCTGAAGCCGATCGCCATCCGGCAACAGCAAACCATTAGGTCGATTATTTCTATCCCAATCATTAGCTTGAGCAGCTAACCGTTGTTGTAGCTCTAGAGTTTCCTGCTTCCTCTCTTCATCGAGCCAGTCCTGTAACATCCCCCAACCTCGCACCAGAAAATCGTGGGCTGGCTCCACATAAGGTTCTCCTGTTTCTTGTTGTCCCTTTACCAGAAGGCGAACGTCAACGAGGCGGTTAATTACTTGTTCTATACGGATGTTTTCTGCATCATCTGGATACACCAATTCAGATTCCGGAACCCGTCGCCGTGCTATTCCTCCACCCTCAATGGTTAACATCCGCAGCATGACTCGGCGCATTGTTGTTTGTGCAGCCTCACCTAATTTATTGTCTTCGCCTATCTTGTTGTACTCCTCATTCGCTTTGCGAGTCAGAGAGCCAGCTACGCCTCCTTCTTTATCAAAGGAAGCATCAATTGTGAGAGCGCGATCGCTACTTTCCCCCTTCCACTTTTCTTTAAGTTTGATGTAGAATTCGCTGAGGGTGAAGGAGAGCAGGGGTAATGCTCCTGGCATCTGACCCACTTCGTCAATTAGGCGATCGACCAGGTTGGCGGGTTCAAAGTAGAGTGCCATTTCCGATGCTGGTCTCTCGATCGCTTGTCGTAATTCGTCTGATCGCATGGCGCGTACTGGAAACCTGGCTCTCGTCCAGTAGGATTTGAGGGCTTCCGAGTTCAAGAAACGGGGTTCAAAGTCGGAGCGCAGCGTGACAATGAGGCGCAGTTGGGGCAGGGTTGCTGCTAGGGTTGTCTCCAGCAGTTGCAAGAACTGTTGCCATTCTTCGGGAGTATCGCTCTGCGGATTGGGTTGAGCTTTGCGACTAAGCGTGATTAACTCCTCAAACTGGTCAATGACCAGCAATAAGTTGACACCAGGGCGCTTCTGGCTCCAGGCTTTGACGATTTCAATGAAGGAATTGGGAGCAGATTGCAAGCGCTCAGTTAAGGGATTGAGGCAAGCTAGGAAGACTTGTTTAAGTTGCTGCTGCTGTTGGGATTCTGGCTCTCCTGGAGTTTGGCAGAGGGCATAGAGTGTCTCGAAATGCTCTACAATTAGCAGTTGCTTGGCAGCGTGGGTGTCCTGGTTCCAGATGGTGGTAATTTGGGCAAATTTCTCTGCTTCCTGCTTTAAGCGTTGTGTGGTGCGGCTGGTTTCTCCATGCTTTTTGGCAGCCTCGGCAACTTGAGTGTTGAGTTGCTCGGTTTTCTGGTTGAGCTTTTCACTGAGAAAGCCAAGTGAGTCGAGTTGGACTGAGGTGGGTATATCAGCGATCGCCCAAACAGTCCTAGCTAGAGCAGCGAAGGGCGATTCACCGGGACGGATGGGGTTGAGAATGTGCCACTGATGGAGGCCGTTGATGGGCAGTTATTGAGGCAGAAACAAGAACTTGGGAAAAACATCGAGGATAGCGGATGTCAAAATGCAAACCTTGACAAGGTTGAGTGCAAACACCTCTGGCTCGGATAATTCTCTCAAGTACGGAATCAGTCCCGCTTTGACGAGGCTGGATTTCCCGGAACCGGAGACTCCTAAAACAACGGTCAGTGAGTGGTCTGGTGCAGCGATTCGCGCATACAAATTTTCGATGAGTTCTTGCCTGCCGAAAAAGAAGCGTGCGTGTTCTTCTTCAAATGGCTTTAGTCCCCGATAGGGATTGTTGGTTTCATCGATGGGGTCTGCCTCGCCCAGAGTTTGGGGGTCTAAGTTTGGATCGTGGAAGATGTACTCACCGCGATCGTGTTTTTTTAGGGGATAGAGTCCTGGAGTTTGGCGTTCGTCAGAACGGGTTTCAACGTTGTCGCGCAGGTAAAGATAGAGTTCCGGGGCAGTAATTACTCCATCTTTGGTCAGGTCGGCTTTTTTGTATCGCCTGCCCTTTTCATCCGGGTCGCCATCTTGTAATGCTTCAAACAGGGCTTCTGCAAAGGGCGAGTGTTTTTTCTCACTATCCTGCGATTTTTTGCTGATACCTCGCTTATCGCTCAAAAAGTCGAGGGCTTCCTGGTTGTGGGCAGCAGAGGTGATGACTTGCCAAGCGGGATAGTCGATGAAGCGATCGTAGTGTTCTCGACGAATAGTTTCTGGAACTGAACCGAGTTTTCGGGTGCTTGCCCAGCGAAAGGTTCCAGCAAAGCAGCAGTCAAGAATAATGATCAGGTGATGGCAGGGTAAGGCAATGAGGGCATCATGCAGTACCTGCATAGATAGGAAATTGTTCGACTCTCCAGGCTTGGGATTGGGATTGGCATCTTGAGGCAGTAGAAATCCTCTAGGCCCGTCGTCGCTTTCGAGCGCCATCCCGTGTCCGGCAAAGTAGAAGAGGAGGCGATTCCTTTTGGCAGGTGGCTGAAGTTGTTCAGGCAACCAAATGGTTAGCAGATTTTCAAGCTCTTTCAGCGTGGGCTTACGCTCGGTGCTATCGGTGATTAGCTCAACCTGATACTGATACTTATCTCTCAAGAGTTTAGCTAGTTCTTCAGCATCGGGTTTTGCTGTATTCAAGCTGGTGATACCATTTTGATATTGGTTGATGCCGATGGCGATCGCTAAATTGTGAGTAAAGTTCGTCATCTATGACAAATCCTTGTTTGTTAATTACTGATATTTAACTGAGTAGCTGCGATCGCTAACACAACTGATACCAAATCCGGGTTAAGAACCCCCTTTATACTCAATCCAGGTTAATTACTGTTTTGAACCACGAAGCCACGAATAACACGAAGAAAGAAGAACAAAGAAACCCAAGAACATAGCGGGGGTAGCTAACCCGGATTTGGTATGACTATAGTTCTACTTACTTTTCTACTACTGGATGCGATCGCCTTTTTGAGCCTTGTACCTATCGAACTGGAGTTTAGACTAAAAGCGATATGAGAGAACGCAAATCAAATGGAATTAGAGATTAAAAATATTATCTTTTCAGCCTCAAAGCATC
>NZ_SRRZ01000253.1 GCF_013179805.1 Microcoleus asticus IPMA8
TCTGCATTTAGATGATTTTTGGCTGGCATACTTCTGGCTTTTCTGTGGCTTGTGATTTATTATTATACCATTTTTAATGCGAAACAGCTTAACCACTTCTCTATCTCCAATTTGCACAGTTTTATGACTTCTAAATCCTCATGAAGGACTAAGAAATCATCTGCGTATCTAATCAATGAAATCGATTTAAGCTTGTCTCTTACACCTAATTGGGTGTTGTCCGTTCGCTTCATATCGAATTTTGGGGCTAAACCCATAATCAATTCCTCAATCCCATGTAAGGCGACATTGGCAAGTAGAGGTGATATCACCCCGCCCTGTGGTGTCCCTTCATCTGTTGGGAACAGCTTGTTTCCATCCATAACACCAGCTTTTAACCAAGCTCGGATTTGTCTCCGTAGGGTAGGATAAGTATTCAATTTTTTGAGAAGTGCATCGTGATTAATGGCGGGTAAGGAGGCACACGTCGCCGTGTCCTCCTCCCCCAAGAACCGGACTTGACAGTTTCCCATCATCCGGCTCATGCCTTCAGCCTCTCAGTATCACCCTTTGAATGGACGTGCCTATGACAGGCTTGGTGGAGGTGTATAAGGTTTTCCTCATTATCCGTTCCGCCATTCTTCCTTTGTACGATGTGGTGGGTGTGCAGTTTTTCTCCGTTGAGCAGGTGGTCACCGCATATCGGACAAGACCAGTTTTGATTAGTCGCTACTTTGTAGAGCTTCGTACCTTTTTCCCAATAGGTTTTACCGTATCGAGTCATGCGGTCTTGCCAATATTTGGTGAGTTCGGGGTCATCGGGGGAAGCGGTGCCTTTGACTTTAACGTGACGTTCAATTGGAATACTAGATAGGCGGAAAATGGCTATCTCTTTATTTCCACGCAAGTCATTGACTGTTGCAGAAAATACCCATTTTCGCCCTTGGAGGGTTTTGAAGTATTTTCTGGCTACCCATTTCTTACTTTTATTCGGGTGTCGCCTCAGTGACCATTTCCAGAGAAGTTTCCAGATTTGGTGGTCAACGTAGCTAAACACTTGTTTGCTGACCCCGTGCCTGTAGTAGTTTCCCCATCCTCTTAATACTGGGTTAAGGTATTCTATGACTGCCTCTGGTGAAGCCTGTTTGTGTTCCTTAAGCCATTTACGGATGTTCTTCAGGAAGATTTTGACTTTTTCTTTCTGAGGCTTTATCAGGCATTTGCCTTTGAACTGGCAGATATTGAACCCCAGGAAATTGAATCCTTCTTCTACATGAGAGATGTTGGTTTTCTCCTGATTCAGTTCTAATCCTCTTTCTTTAAGCCATTCCTGAAGAGTGGGAATTATTGCCTCAATGTCCTCTCTTGATTTGGCGGTGATGATGAAGTCGTCTGCATATCGGATGAATCCGTAGGTTGCATCCTTCTTCTTTTTCTTGTTGCCAGCTTGTTTCCCGCTTTTGAGGGTGTAGGTGTTGACCTTGTAAAACTGGCTCAGTAGTGCCTCTATACCGTTTAAGGCAATATTGGCTAGCAGAGGGCTGATTATCCCTCCTTGTGGTGTACCGCTTTCTGTTTTGTGGAACATCTCGGCTTCTACATACCCTGCCTTCAGCCATTGTTTGATGATTTCTCTGCTTGGGGTATTCCCAATTGTGCTGAGGATGTATTCATGGCTGATGTTGTCGAATGCTCCTTTGATATCGGCATCTAGAATCCAAGTGTCACTGCCTCCACCCATTCGGCAAAAGCATTGGGCGATGGCATCGTGTGTGCCTCTACCAGGTCTAAAGCCGTAACTGTGTGCCTCAAAGCGAGGTTCAAAGCGAGGCTCGAGTGCATTTTTGACAACCGCTTGTGCTACGCGGTCAATGATAGTTGGAATTCCTAATGGTCTTCTTTTCCCGTTTGCTTTGGGAATATATACCCTTTTAGTTGGGCGAACTTTCCATAGAGAATGTTCCTTCATCTGTGTGACCAGTTTTACCCGTTCATCGTTGGTTAAAGCTGTCTGACCGTCTATTCCAGCCGTCTGCTTACCTTGATTTTCTTGGGTTACTCGACGCACTGAAAGCAGCAGGTTGGAGTAACTGCGTAACATCAGTTTCATAAGGCTACGAACCATGTTCCACTGATTTTTCTGAGCGGCACGATAAATCCGCTGTCTTAGGTTTCTGACCCGCTTCAAAGCTAGCTTCCAATCTATGTCAGTCCAGCTTTGAAGTTGTCCCTTCGTTCCGATGTCATTTCTGACTCTATCTTTCACGTTGGTTTGATTCCTTCACTTTGGTTCACCGTTGAAGACCTGCCAGAAGTCTGCCACCTTTCGGTGTGGGGCAAATTTTGAACCCCTATTCTAGGCGTTACCCCAGACTTTCGCTTTCTCTGGCATCCTTTACCCCCTCAGTAATTCCGCCTTCCTTACGGTTGACCTACTTAAGCCATTGACCTGACTCAAGAACTGATGGGGCTTGCCGTGTTTCGTGTGCTTGACAATCGACTGATTTAGGTTCCATCTATGCTCCGGTGGGGGTGTTGTCTCTTCGTCGTGACCGACCGCACTGTCTTACGACCTACCCACTTACCTTTTTGGTTGGAGTGTGTCAGCCTTATTTCACTCTTCATGCTTAACGGGGCTTACGATGGTTCACATTTCGTTAACCTTGTCAGTCTTCCCTTTGCTCTCCTTACCAATTTAGGCTTTCAGTGAGGTGAGCTTTCGTGCCTTGCATTCCATCGGATTCATTGCTTACTACCGATGTAGGCGGGGTAGCGTGACCCTTCTACGCAGGGATAGGGAGAAGAGAATCCCTAGAGAGGACGACCTTTCTGTCATATAGCGCTGATGCGCCTAACACACGACTTTCACGTCGCACACGGTCGAAGCATTTACTAATGTCGGCATCCAGCACATATTTTGATTTATGCTTTATTGCCAGGAATATTGCTCCAATCGCATCGTGGCATGAGCGTCCTGGTCGGAACCCATATGAGTTAGGTTCAAATCGCGCTTCCCATTCTGGTTCTAATACCAGTTTGATTAACGCTTGCAAAGCTCGGTCTTCCATTGTCGGTATACCTAAAGGTCTTTCCTCATCTGTCCCTGGTTTAGGTATCCAAACTCGGCGTGTTGGTTTAACCTTAGAACCCAATGATATTTTGTTTATCAATGCGAGACGTTGCTTTGGATTCAGTGATTTAATACCGTCTACACCTGCCGTCTTCTGTTAACCTAAGCAGGCAGGTCGCCCTACCTGCTCGGCTCCAGAACCGAACGTGAATATCGCTATTCATTCGGCTCCTCAGTGTGTGACTG
>NZ_SRRZ01000254.1 GCF_013179805.1 Microcoleus asticus IPMA8
CTTAGTAGTGTAGATTTTCAGATCTGAAGTCTATTTATTTTCAACTCACCTTTGCTGAGTCTTTTCTTGCTGCCTAGTCTAAACTCCAGTTCTAAGCCTCAGAGCGTAATATCTCTGATAGGAAATCCGAGGAGCCGATCGCCCCGTTAACCCCCACCAGATTCGCTAAAACCCGATCGGTTCCTGCTACTTGCAGCAACATACCGTTCGGAGTGGCGCTAAATTGCAACTGCTGGAAACTCAGGCCGTCGCTCACAACAAACTTATCCACGCCTACCTCGAAGTTAATCACAGTATCGGTGCCGCCATCAGCACTCAACACAAATCGATCGCTCCCAATACCTCCAATTAAAGTATCGTCGCCCAAGTCGCCAAACAGCCAGTCATCTCCAGCACCCCCATTGAGAAGGTCGCTATCTTTACCACCAATCAGAGTATCGCTGCCAGCATCTCCGTTGATAGTATCTTGCCCTTCGTTGCCGTAGAGCAAGTCATCGCCGTCACCGCCGTTGATGCAGTCTTGCTGGTCGTTTGCGCCCACCGAGACACCCCGGTTATCGGAACGATCGCCATAGATGGTATCGCTGCCCTCGTCACCGCAGAGCTCATCGCTGCCGTCACCGCCGTAAATCAAGTCGTCGCCCCTATCTCCGTGTATGAGGTCGTTAGCTTTGCCGGCGTAAATCAAGTCGTTGTCTTGACCGCCGGCGATGGTATCGTCACCCTCATCGCCGAACAGCACATCAGCACCGATGCCACCAAAGAGCAAGTCCCGGCCGCCAACATCTTTAGCTCGACTTCGAGCACCACCGTACATGGTGTCGTCGCCACTGTCCCCAACAAGGGTATCGGAGCCGAGTTCGCCCCAAATCAGGTCATTATCTTTGCCACCCCAAACACAATCATTGCCTTTACCTGCTTGCACGGTATCATTACCGTGGCCGCCGCCCATGATGTCGTTGCCGCTGCCACCAAAAATTAAGTCTTGTTCGCCGGTATCCCCAAGTGACTGGGAACTGCCACTGTCGCCGAGCAGAGTATCGGCTCCTTCGCCGCCGTAGAGCGTATCGGAGCCTAATTGACCGTAGATGATGTCATTGCCTTTACCTCCGTAAGCGCGATCGTTATCTTTGCCTGCAACCAGCGTATCGTTGCCTTGTTGGCCGTGGAGCAAGTCGTTGCCGAAGCCTCCGTACAGCAAGTCGCGTCCCTCGGAGTCGCTGGCCCTTTTGTCGCCGATGCCCCCAAACAAGGTGTCGGAGCCGATGCCACCAAACAACGTATCGGAGCCGAGTTCGCCCCAAATCAAGTCATTTTCTTTACCTCCAAGGGCAATATCGTCACCTTTGCCGCTATGGATGGTATCGTCGCCCTCGTTGCCGTTAATGAGGTCTCCAGCCTCGCCTCCGAAAATCAAATCGCGAGCATCGTCAGGACTCTGGGAGTTGTTCTGCCCGTTGTCTCCCAAAATCGTATCGGCACCTCGATCTCCAAACAGGGTGTCAGAGTCTAAGTCGCCGGCAATCCAGTCGTTCTGTTTGCCTGCGAATACGATATCGTTGCCCTCGTCTCCGTAAACAATATCGGTGTCAATGCCGCCAAAAATTGTGTCATTGTCTTCGTTGCCGTAAATTTCGTCCGCGCCGTCTTCACCTAAAAGCAGGTCGTTGCCTTCAAAACCGACAATTTTTTGGTTGCCTTTGGTGTCTGCGATGAAATCATCGCCGTCGGTTCCTTTAGTGCTTTGTTCCTCTGAAAATTGTGAAATCGGCTGGATAAATCCAACTGCGGGTGGTTGCTGCGGGGGCGCAAAGTTAATTCCCGGTTTTTCAATAATGGGCGAACACTGACAGTCGGTATCTGTTTCGGCGATCGGACTTGAGATGGGCGTCGGAGTTGGCGTCGGAGTTGGCGTCGGAGTTGGCGTCGGAGTTGGCGCAATCGGCAGGGCGACAACCGCGACAGTAGCGACAGCGGGACTGATAGCGCCGTCGTTGTCTGTGGCGCTGTAGGTGAAATTGGCTCCTGTAAAGTTGCCTGTCGTGAAGAAAAATAGTTGCTGTAGCTGTTGAGGCGTCAGGACTTGACCTGGTGTCACTGGTACGCCGCCGTTGGCTGGATCTCCTAAAAACAGGACTGCTTGGTCTGCTGGGGGCAGGGTGTTGATGGTGTAAGAGACGATCGACCCGTCGGGGTCGCTGCCTCCCAATCCCGTAATTAACTGGCTGCTGTTGGGCCCGAGGCTGGAGTTGGCATTGTTGACCAATGGCGGTTGGTTGTCAGTTGTCGTCGGTGTTGGAGTTGGTGTTGTTGTCGGTGTTGGAGTTGGTGTTGTTGTCGGTGTTGGAGTTGGTGTGGGCGCTATCAGTCCAGCCACACTAGCGGTAGCGACTGGACTGATAGCACCGCTGTTGTCTGTGGCCCTGTAGGTGAAATTGGTTCCTGTAAAGTTGCCCGTCGTGAAGAAAAACAGTTGCTGCAACTGTGCTGGAGTCAGGACTTGACCTGGTGTCACCGGTACGCCGCCGTTGGCTGGGTCTCCTAAAAACAGGACTGCTTGGTCTGCTGGGGGCAGGCTGTTGATGGTGTAAGAGACGATCGACCCGTCGGGGTCGCTTCCTCCCAATCCCGTGACTAACTGGCTGCTGTTGGGCCCGAGGCTGGAGTTGGCATTGTTGGCAATTGGCGGTTGGTTGTCAGTTGGAGTTGGAGTTGGTGTGGGAGTGGGCGCAACCGGCCGCAAGATAGCTGCCACCGTAGCGACAGCGGGACTGGAGGCGCCGCTGTTGTCTGTGGCGCTGTAGGTGAAATTGGCTCCTGTAAAGTTGCCTGTTGTGAAGAAAAATAGTTGCTGTAACTGTTGAGGCGTCAGGACTTGACCTGGTGTCACCGGTACGCCGCCGTTGGCTGGGTCTCCTAAAAACAGGACTGCTTGGTCTGCTGGGGGCAGGCTGTTGATGGTGTAAGAGGCGATCGACCCGTCGGGGTCGCTGCCTCCCAATCCCGTGACTAACTGGCTGCTGTTGGGCCCGAGGCTGGAGTTGGCATTGTTGGCAATTGGCGGTTGGTTGTCAGTTGGAAGTATGACCGCGACATTAGCGACAGCGGGACTGGTGGCGCCGTCGTTGTCTGTGGCGCTGTAGGTGAAATTGGCTCCTGTAAAGTTGCCTGTGGCTTGCAAAAATAGTTGCTGCAATTGTGCTGGAGTCAGGACTTGACCTGGTGTGACCGGTACGCCGCCGTTGGCTGGATCTCCTAAAAACAGGACTGCTTGGTCTGCTGGGGGCAGG
>NZ_SRRZ01000255.1 GCF_013179805.1 Microcoleus asticus IPMA8
TCATTGCAGAACGCTCTAGAACTCTGTTGGATACGATTAAGGTCTATGAAATTCAAATTCAAGCTGCTCAAGCCCAACATCAATTTCTAGAGGCAGTGCAGATTGCCCTCAAGATTGTGGAACGTTTGGGAAACAAGCTTCCGGAGCAACCCAGTCAATCGGATGTTACGCGGGCATTTGAGGCTACTAAATCCATCTTGGCTGGAAGGCAACCGCTGGACTTAATAACTCTGCCTCAGATGAGAGATCCCCATAAGTTAGCAGTTGTACGGATTCTTGCCGCTGTTTCTGCTGCTGCCTTTGTTGCCACTCCAGCGCTGTTACCGTTTATTGTCCTCGAACAGGTCAATTTATCCGTTCAATATGGCAATAGTTCATTTTCTGCAAATGGGTATGCTTACTATGGACTGATGCTTTGTGGGGTGGTAGGAGAGATTGACTGTGGCTATCAGTTCGCACAACTAGCACTGAAGTTGCTCGAACATTTCAATGCTAAAGAACTGAAATCGAGAGTCTATGTTGCAATTCACTGTAGCGTGTGGCATTGGAAAGAGCCGCTCAAGAACTCCTTAGCGTTTCTCCGGGAAGGCTATGAAGTAGGATTGGAAACGGGAGATTTAGAATCGGCTGCTATTTGCGGATTCACTTACATCTCATACTGTTGGTTTATCGGTCGAGAATTAAACGAACTCAGCCGGGAAAGCGCTGCCTTCCGAGAGCAACTCAGACTCCTCAACCAAGAAGGGCTTACCAGTCATTTGACGGTTTTTCAGCAAGCAATTTTGAATCTGGTAGGCAATTCTGCTGAACCTTGGCAACTGACTGGAGATGCCTTCGATCGCCAGGAAATCCTGCCAGCCTTGAAGCGATCGGGCGATCTAACTGCGCTGTACTATTTCTATGCCAGCGAACTGAATCTGTGCTATCTGTTTGGCAAGTTTGAGCTGGCGGTGGAAGCAGCAATTGCCGCCGAAAATTATATAGGTAACGCGACAGGCTTATTCATTGTTGCGATCTGCTACACGTACGATTCTCTAGCTCATCTGGCACTCTATTCTCAGGTTTCCGAGGCACAACAGCAACGCATTCTCGAACGGGTGGCTAAAAACCAGGAAAAAATGAAAACTTGGGCTGACCATACGCCAGAAAATCACTTGCACAAATTTTATTTAGTTGAAGCCGAACGATACCGAGTATTAGGGCACAAATCAGAAGCATTGGAATTCTACGATCGCGCGATCGCTGGAGCGACAGAGAATGAATACTTACAAGAAGTTGCCCTGGCAAACGAATTAGCCGCCAAATTCTATTTAGAGTGGGGAAAAACCCGCGTTGCTAGAGACTACCTGCACGATGCTTACTATAGCTACGCCCGTTGGGGAGCAGCCGCTAAGGTGAGCGAGCTGGAGCAATCCTATCCTGAACTCTTAGCATTAATTTTGCAACCGGATGAATTACAGCTCGCATCAGAAATAACGCTCCCTGAAAGGAATACCATTTCATCCCATACGATTAGCAAATCATCAACATCCAGCAGCTGCAGCATATCTGCTGTATTAGATATAAAAACTGTTCTCAAAGCCTCCCAAACCCTCTCTAGTGAAATTCATCTAGAGCGATTACTCTCGACGCTGCTGGAAGTGGTCATTGAAAATGCCGGCGCGGACAAATCTGCCTTGTTGTTGCTCAAAGGGAATAAATTAATCGTTGAAGCAATGAGTACATTCGCTTCCTGCTCGACTGTGCTGCTATCAATTCCGCTTGAGGAAAGTCAGGAGCTTCCCATTGCGCTAATCAACAGCGTTAAACGAACCTTACAACCATCGCTGATTAGTAATGCAACAACTGATTCTTCGCTGATGGCAGATCCTTACATCATCCGCCGGCAGCCCAAGAGCCTGTTGTGTGCGCCGATTCTCCATCAGGGAAAACTGCTAGGCGTACTCTATCTGGAGAACAACCTTGCTATCGGCGCTTTTACCAGCGATCGCGTCGCCATCCTCAACATCCTGTGCTCGCAAGCAGCAATTTCCTTACAGAACGCCCGACTGTATCAGCAATCCCAGGAATATGCCCAAAAACTAGAGCTTTATCTCAACGATCTCAAACAGATGCAACTGCAACTGGTACAGAGTGAGAAGATGTCTGCTCTCGGCAATCTCGTCGCAGGGGTAGCCCACGAAATTAACAATCCCTTAGGCTTTATTGCCGGCAACTTAGAACCGGCTCAGGAATACGTACAAAATCTGTTTGAGCTAATCGATCTCTATCTAGATCATTTTCCCAAGCCGGGAGCGAAAATTGAAGAAAAAATCGAGGAGATTGACTTAGAATATTTGCGAGAAGATTTGCCCGAACTGATTAACTCCATGAATGAGGGTGCCGATCGCATTCGCGATATCAGTACGAGTTTGAGAACTTTTTCGAGGGCAGATACCTATCGCCCGGTTCCTTTTAATATTCACGACGGACTTGACAGCACTCTCTTGATTCTCAAGCACCGTTTAAAAGCCAGCGAGCGCCGGCCTGCTATTGAAGTGGTGAAAGAGTATGGCAAGCTGCCTCTAGTGGACTGTTTCCCCGGACAGTTGAATCAGGTTTTTATGAATATTTTGGCTAATGCTATTGATGCGCTGGAAGAATCAAGTAAGGAACGTAGCTTTAGTGAACTTAAAGCGAATCCTAACCAAATCACGATCCGAACTGCTACGGACAAAGAAGGCAAACGGGTCTTGATTTGGATTAAAGACAATGGAGTAGGGATGTCGGATGAAGTGAAGCAAAAAATATTCGATCACTTATTTACCACCAAATCTGTAGGTAAAGGAACGGGATTGGGATTGGCAATCGCCCGCCAGATTGTAGTAGAAAAACATGGAGGCGAGCTGGAGGTCAACTCTGCACTGCATCAAGGAACAGAATTTGTAATCTTGTTGCCGGTGAAAGGGTGAGGTCGAAGTGCTATCACCGTTCAACCTCGCAGATCGAAATCCAGATTAACTGTTAAAAATCAATATTGAAGATGAGGATAGCCCACAATGAATGCACCTGTAAATTTGATCGATACCATTTCCGGCTACCGTCTGACGGAGCAACTGTACAGCGGTTCCAGAACCCTAGTTTATCGAGCCATCCGAGAAATAGATCGGCTTCCAGTTGTGATCAAACTGCTCAAGCGAGACTATCCCAACTTCAGCGAACTGCTGCAATTTTGCAACCAATATGCCATTGCCAAAAATCTA
>NZ_SRRZ01000256.1 GCF_013179805.1 Microcoleus asticus IPMA8
GTCGTTGCTATAGGTTTTTCTGTTTCAGATGTGAGAGTTGTTTCGGAGGTGCTTGTGATTGGTTTGTCGGTAGTTGTTGATGTTGTTTCTGCCGCAGATTCAGTCGTTGCTATAGGTTTTTCTGTTTCAGATGTGAGAGTTGTTTCGGAGGTGCTTGTGATTGGTTTGTCGGTAGTTGTTGATGTTGTTTCTGCCGCAGATTCAGTCGTTGCTATAGGTTTTTCTGTTTCAGATGTGAGAGTTGTTTCGGAGGTGCTTGTGATTGGTTTGTCGGTAGTTGTTGATGTTGTTTCTGCCGCAGATTCAGTCGTTGCTATAGGTTTTTCTGTTTCAGATGTGAGAGTTGTTTCGGAGGTGCTTGTGATTGGTTTGTCGGTAGTTGTTGATGTTGTTTCTGACGCAGATTCAGTCGTTGTTGTAGGTTTTTTTATTTCAGATGTGAGAGTTGTTTCGGAGTCTGTAGTGACTGATTTGTCGGTAGTTGATGATGTTGTTTTTGCCGCAGATTGACTCGTTGCTACAGCAGGTTTTTCCGGTTCAGATGTGAGAGTTGTTTCGGAGTCTGTAGTGACTGGTTTGTCGGTAGTTGGTGATGTTGTTTCTGCGGTGACAGTCTTGTCATCAACAGAAGTTCCTGTAATTACATCTTTGTTTGCAGTCGGTTTTTCCGAAGTTGCGGCGCTGTTTGAGGGAAGTGGAGAATCTGATTTTGCACCGGTCAGGGTGTCTGCGTCGGATGATTTTTGAGTGCTAGTTGGTGCTGAATTCAGCGTGTACTTGATGTCGCCGCTGGTTTGCAAAACTTTTAGTGTATAGTCTCCGGCTACTAAGCTGTCAGCGCTAATTGTTTCTGCACTGGTTCCCGCGTTGGTTGAACTGTAAAGTGTTGCGCCACTAGAGTTTAACAAAAATACGTCGGCATTCCCGCTCAAACCGTCGATAGAAAATCGGAAACTTCTCGGACTGGTGATGTTAAATTTGTATATGTCAAAGATATTTGTAGTATCAACACTACCAGTGTAGCTTGTGCTGCCAGTCAATGCCCCTATGTTAAGTTCAGTCATGTTACCGCAGGAAATAGTTGGTTGAATACGCGCTCAACTATCTATTTGGAGTACCTTGAGGTTTTTATGCAAATTGCGGTAAATTGTTACATAAGTTTATATTTGAGTGGCCGAACGCCCAAAACTTGAAAGCTACTTTACATTACGTCGATTACTGAGGAATAATACCTGATTATTCGGATCTTCCGTACTTAGTGTCCCAAATTTTTAGTTTTCTGGTCTCCTACATTAGGTGTTGCTTAATCAGGGTATGAAAAAAATCAGTTGAAGCTCCCGAAGCTTTGCGACTACTGATTTCTATGACTTGCATATTTAGCTTTTCATACCGTAAATCAGCAACGCCCGCATTTGCACGTTGTCGTCGGTCGCGGCTGGTGTGGCAACCGATGCGCGCGCATTCATTCCCAGCCAACGAGTGCCTGGAGACAAACGTACTGGAAATTTGAGAAGAGGATGCGATCGCTCTGGCTAAGCTGCTGAGCGTAGAGAATATAGATGGCTTTGCCTAAACATCGAACATCCAAACATTCAAACATCTAAATATTCAGATGTTTTAGCTGTAAAATCTAGTTGATGAACTCAGCAGACTTACCTATGATTGTCACAATCGCCTCATTTAAAGGCGGAGTCGGAAAAACTACTACAGCGCTGCACTTAGCGGCTTACTTGCAGACCAAAGCACCCGCATTGTTGGTAGATGGCGACCTCAACCGCAGTGCCTTGGATTGGGCTGCTCGCGGCTCCCTGCCGTTCAAAGTGGTCGATGAAAAGCAAGGCGTGCGCTATGCCAGGGATTACGAACACATCGTCATCGATACACCCGCACGACCTACCCCAGAAGACCTGAAAACTCTAGCAGAAGGGTGCGACTTGCTGATATTGCCCAGCTCTCCCGATGCTATGGCCCTGAGCGCTATGCTGCAAATGGTGGAAGCTCTCTATTCTCTGCAATCCAATTACCGCATTTTGCTTACGGTCATCCCCCCCGCTCCGAGTAAAGTCGGGGCTGAATCTAGGGCAACCATCGAAAAAGCGGGATTGCCCATTTTCAAGTCTGATATAAGGAGACTGGCGGTATTTCAAAAAGCTGCCCTCGCCGGGGTTCCTGTAAACGCTATCAAAGACCCTTACGCTAAAGCTGCTTGGGGGTGCTACACCGCTGTTGGAAAGGAGATACTGCCGTGAGTCGTTTTGATGATTTATTGAAGGCCAAAAAACTCAAACCCGGTGAACCTGACCTCTCTCCCAGTGTGGCGCTATCCAAAAGCAAAGACCCCAACTTTGTCCGCACTACTGTTTACCTGCCAAAACAACTGCACCGCCAACTCAAATCCGCAGCAGCGCAGTCGGGTCAGGAAATGAGTGAGCTGGTGGAAAAATCCGTAGCTCAATACCTCCAGAAGTTCAATCCCGACGATAACATCTAAACATTTGGATGTTTGAATGTTCAAATGTTTAAGTCGGCGCCTCTGTAAAAACTAAGAACTTTCTTGTTGTGCAACTCGCCAACATTTTGCAGTACCCTGCATGAATCGTCTACCTGGCAACCGACTATTGCTCTGGTTCGTGACAACAACCCCCGTTCGCGAGCCATTTCCTGTTTTCAGGTGAGCTCGCGAGCGAAATCAACCTCGATAGAAAATCATAATTAAACGTTTAGATGTTTAGACATTTGAATGTTTAAGCATTTAAATAGCTAAACGTACAGAATCCGGTTTGGGGGAAGGTGTGCTGGATTCGTTCAGTTTAGTGTCAGGCTGCCGGGTTTGCTTGGCATTGACATGAGAATGGGAGCAACTGATAGTGAGGAAATTGTGGCAACTCTTGGCGATCGCCAAGAGAGTTGGTAGGGATGATTAGCGACTGCAATCTAACTGCGCCCTCACCGTCGTCTCGGCTTCCTCAAATTGGTCTTGAGAAACCAAAAGGGTGCAGCAACCCAAACCAAGCACCAGAGAACCATTCAGCGAGCGCCATTAATAACCGCAACTTACATCCTAGGCAATCCAAGCAATGCAGCTCCCTGTGTTGCCACCACCGACAACTATTTAATGGTGAAGCCGCAGTTTGTGCTTTCCTACAACAGCAAAACTCACACTGCCAACTGGGTTTCGTAGCAACTGAATCGCTCTT
>NZ_SRRZ01000257.1 GCF_013179805.1 Microcoleus asticus IPMA8
CACTCCTCCTACAAATGCAGTTCACGCTTCTGTTGACGCTCTACCTATTATCCTCTCTGGATAGCACTTTTACAAAACCGGGATGCTCCCCGCCAGTTCTTCCCAGTCAACTAAACAGTGAAGTCCCGCAGATGGTTTCATCCATTGTCATGAAACTATTAGCTAAAAATGCCGAAGACCGATATCAAAGTGCCTTTGGAGCAAAAGCAGACCTGGAAAATTGTTTGACCCAGCTACAAAATACTGGCAAAATAGAAAATTTTATGCCGGGGATACTTGACAAATCTGGTCAATTTTTGATTCCCCAAAAACTCTACGGCCGCACACAAGAAGTCGCTGATTTGATGGCATCTTTCGATCGAGTCAGCTTGGGAAAAACTGAAATGGTGTTGGTAAGCGGTTACTCAGGCATCGGTAAAACCTCAGTTATCAGTGAAGTTCACAAACCAATTGTACGCCAGCGGGGTTATTTTATTGCTGGCAAATTTGACCAGTTTAAGCGGGATATTCCTTATGCTGCAATAACTCAAGCGTTTGATTCATTGATACAGCAGTTATTAACAAAAAGCTCAGAAGAATTGGCAATTTGGAAAGAAAAGCTTTTGTCAAGGCTGGGTACAAACGGTGAAATTATTATTGATGTTGTCCCTTCTTTTGAACTAATAATTGGTTCGCAGCCTGCTGTTCCACAATTGGGACCTACAGAATCTCAAAATCGCTTTAATCGATTTTTCAAAGAATTCCTGAATGTCTTTGCCCAAGCAGAACACCCATTAGTTCTATTTTTGGATGATTTGCAGTGGGCCGATTTAGCTTCCTTAAAGTTGATTCAGGAATTAGTTACTGACCGGGATAGCCGATATTTTTTACTAATAGGAGCCTATCGAGATAACGAAGTAAATTCGACTCATCCGTTAGTTCAAACTGTCGAAAAAATTCAACAGACTGGTACTCAGGTGCATCCCATTATCCTCCCATGTTTAGATTTGAGCAGCGTAACTGAGCTGCTGTGCGATACTTTGGGTAATGAAACTGAAAAGTTAAAGTCTTTGAATGAGTTAATTTTTAATAAAACTGGCGGAAATCCATTTTTTATAACTCAACTTCTCTCAACTATTCACTCAGAACAACTGTTAGTTTTTGATTTCAGTGTTGGTGCATGGCAGTGGGACATCACGGAAATTGAAGCCGCTGGCATTGCCGATTACAGTGTCATTGAATTAGTTGCTCGGAATCTGAAACAACTGCCGGAGGAGACGCAGCAAGTATTAAAATTAGCTGCTTGTATAGGCAACCGTTTTAGTTTAGATAATTTGGCAATTGTGAGGGAAAAATCCGGCTCGGAAACGGCGGCGGATTTATGGGATGCGCTGCAAGCTGGTTTAATTCTGCCAATGAGCGATGCTTACAAAATTCCCCTGGTTGAGGGAATAGACTCCCAGCGGCAAGGGGACAGAGAAAAAGTTGCGATTCACGATCGATCTCAGGTATCCCAGGCTAAGAGCTCAATTTATTACAGGTTTTTCCACGATCGCGTACAGCAAGCCACCTATTCTCTGATCCCTGACTCCCAAAAACAACAAACCCACTTAAAAGTCGGCACCCTGCTACTGAATTCAACTCCGGCATCGGAGATAGCAGAAAATATCTTTGATATTGTCAACCAACTCAATATCGGGGTGGAATTCATCACAAATCAACAAAAGCGAGATGAACTAGCTAACTTTAATCTTATAGCTGGCAAGAAAGCTAAGAGTTCTGCCGCCTATGAAGCAGCGCTCAAATATTTTAATGCAGGTATAGAACTTCTACCAGAACAAGCTTGGGATATTCACTACAATTTAATCATGGAACTTCATCTCGAAGCGCTGGAATCGTCCTATATAAATACCGATTTTGAGCGAGCTTTCCAGCTATCAGATGTTATTATATTCCTTGCTAAAAATCTGCTAGAACAAGTCAAAGTTTACGAGCTAAAAGTGGTTTTCTACTTTAATCAAAATCAATTTCAAGCTTCCATAGATATAGCTATAAAAGCTTTAAAATTGCTGGGAGTTTACCTCTCTAAAAAACCGACTAAATTTAATATTATTATGGGGCTAATACGGACAAAATTA
Organism: Microcoleus asticus IPMA8; assembly: GCF_013179805.1. Lineage (GTDB taxonomy): Bacteria > Cyanobacteriota > Cyanobacteriia > Cyanobacteriales > Microcoleaceae > Microcoleus > Microcoleus asticus. The sequence continues at coordinate 2,118 of NZ_SRRZ01000257.1, forward strand.
GCTGTGGGAAACAAAAAAATTGAGGATTTAGCGGATTTGGCACCAATGACTGACGCTAATAAAATTGCGGCTATACGGATTTTAACAAAAATGACTCCGGCGGCTTTTGTAGTGGCACCCAATATGTTCCCACCAATCGTATTTAAAATGGTTACACTTTCTCTGAAATACGGGAATGCGCCGCTGTCTAGTTTCGGCTATGCAAACTACGGTACGATGCAGTGTGGGGTGTTAGGCGATATGGATTCTGGGTACCGATACGGTCAAATGGCTCAGGCACTTTTAGAACGATTCAACACCAACTTGTACAACTCTCAAATTTCACTAATTTTTAATATTTTTATCCGTCCCTGGTCTGAACAGGTCAGGGAAAGTCTTATCGGTTTACTTGAGGGTATTCAGAGCGGACTAGAAACTGGAGATGTCAACAATGCTTGTTATTGTGCTAGTTTTTACAGCAATTATATATTTTTGAGCGGCGAACCTCTGGAGTCAGTCGAGACTAAGCAGAGTCAATATATTAAAATGTTGGTGAATTATAAGAATGAGTTTATGATCGATCAAGCCAGAGTTGGGGCGCAAGTAGTCTTAAATTTGCAAGGTAAAACAGCCAATTATAGTTTGTTAGTTGGCGAAAAGTTTAATGAAGAAACTATGCTGCCCGCTTTAAAGGAAAGTCAAAATAATTGGGTAATTTTTGTAGTTTATTTGTATAAATCATGGCTACATTATGTATTTAAAGATTATCCTAAATCGGTTGAAAATGCCAAGACAGCATCAAATTACTCTGAGGCTGTGATGTCCCTGATGTATGTTCCTCTCCACAATTTTTACTATTAGACATCTCCAAAATAGTAACATTTTGTGGTACAAGAAGATCGTAAAGCTTTTTTGAGACAGAAACATGAGCGACATCCTGAATCAT
>NZ_SRRZ01000258.1 GCF_013179805.1 Microcoleus asticus IPMA8
AGTTATAGAAAACAAAAAGTTATGTTTTGCCGAGCTTGAATCCTCCATCAATTCCGATCGCGATTTTTTTTAACTTATTCAGCAAACCCTACTTATCTACCAGTTTAGGGATGATATACAGAAGTGTTCTGCCTATCCATCTCATTTCGGAAGATAGACAGAAACATTCAACCTAATAATAGTTAGACATCACACTGCATCCCGCTCGACGCGGGTTCGCTACGCCGCAGTAGGCGGTCCGAACCAGGTGGTTAGCGCGTCGACGAGCCCCAGTTGGGTTTGGTCTCCCACCCAAGCCACATATCCGTCAGGCCGAATCAATACGGCGGTGGGAGCCGTGACCGCCCCAAGTGCCGGAAGCTCCCACGTACCGTCGTATTTGGCGTCGATCGACTGAACCCGGTCCGCCCATGGAGTGATTTCAAAGCCGCCGGGCTCACCGAGGTTGAGGAGTACCGGTCGGGCAGCGTGCAGCAGGGTGAAGACTCGCAGCGGGCCGTTGGGGGTTACCAGGTCGAGATCGGGCATTCGGCGTCCCAGCAGCGGGTGTCCCTCACCCAAGTTGTAATGGATGTCCAGACCGGACATCATCGCGGCGAATCGTTTACGCGGCTCGTCCATGCTCAGCAGCTCGGACACGGTGGCGCGCAACGCCTCGGTGCGATCGTCGACGCGCATGAGCGCGGTCTGCGCCATTGTGTTGTGCAGCACGCGGGCGGCGACCGGGTGGCGCTCGGCATGGTAGGTATCCAGCAGGCTTTCCGGCGCTGTCTGGTGGACCACCTGGGCCAGCTTCCATCCCAGATTCACCGCATCTTGTACACCGGTGTTGAGGCCCTGTCCACCGACCGGGGAATGCACGTGTGCGGCGTCGCCGGCCAGCAGAACCCGTCTGTCGCGGTAGGCCGCAGCCTGCCGACTCATATCAGTGAACCTGGAGATCCAGGTGGGACTGTGGATCCCGTAATCGGTCCCGTATACGGCGATGAGCGCCTCGCTGAGATCGCGCAGAGTGGGCTCGGTCCTCGGTCCGACGTGCTCTTCGGTCACCATGACCCGTATCGGCCCCCCATCCTTGTAGACCACCTCGCCGTCGCGGATCTCGTACTCCTCCTTGCCAAAGGCATGGACGCCAAAGGCATTGCGGTGGATGCCCAATTCCGGCTCCTCGGTCATCTCGACCTCGGCGATCAGGCTGCTGATCGTCGGGTCCCACCCGGGGAACTCGATGCCGGCCGTCTTACGGACCAGGCTGCGTCCTCCGTCGCACCCGACGAGATATTCCGCCCGTAGCGACTGGCCGTCGGACAGCTCGACTTCGACACCGATGTGGTCCTGCGCGAAGCCCGTCACCTCACGTCCGCGATAGAACGTCACCCCCAGCTCGCCGACCCAGCCGGCCAATATCCGCTCGATGTGATTCTGCCACAGCCCGAGCCCGTAGTTGTGCCGGGTGGGAAAGTCGCTGATGTCCAAACGGACGCTGGCGAACCCCGCGACCTGAGCCACCTGTCCCTCCGAGAGGAACCGATCGGCGATTCCACGCTGATCGAAGACCTCGATGGTGCGTGAGCTCAGACCGCCTGCGCGCGAGCCGGCGAGTTCCTGGTTGGGACGCCGCTCGACAATGGCAACGTCGACACCCGCCAACGCCAACTCCCCCGCCAACATCAGCCCCGTCGGGCCGCCTCCGGCTATCACCACCGCATATTCAGTCATATAGCGTTTCCTAGTCAAGTGAAGTACAGTAGCAGCAATTAGTGAACCAACCCCGAATATCGTCTAGCGACACCTGAGTAAAAGCTGCCTCAACGGCTCTTGCAAGCTCAGGATAGTTCCTAGCCGATCGAGCGCAACAAGCTTTTTATCTTCGACCAACAGTTCTTTATATGTGAAATATGTGAAAAATCAGGAGAGTAAGGCGGCAGATCAATCAGTCTGGCCCCAGCTTGGGTAATCAACGCTTTAATCGCTGCACCTTTATTAATCGAGCAGTTGTCCATCTGTATACAGGCTCTTGAGCAAAGCTTAGGTACCAAGCGCAGGGCAATAAACGCTTTAAACGTTAGACCATCCGTCGAACCGAGTAAGCTCACTTGAGTAATCAGCCCACCTAAACCAATCGCACCAATCAGCGAAACATTCTTGCCCCGCTTGTGAGGCCGTTTCCCTCTGGCTCTTTGCCCTTTAGCGGAGCGGGCAGATAAGCGAGTGAGAGCCAGATTGATGCCCGCTTCATCGATAAAGACGAGGTTCTTAGCCAGAATGCCTCCGACCAATTGCCAAAACTCAACTCGTTACCGCTGTACCCGCTCGCTCTCTTTTTCGCTGGGATAAAGTGTTTTTTTGAGAGTAGTGTTCAGTTTTCTCAGCATCCTGTCGAGGGTAGAGCGACCAATCCGCACCTGGGTTTTCTGCTCTAAGAGGTGGCAAAGTTCGGCTAAGGTAGCATCGTTGTTGTCCTCGACCAGTTGCCCTAGCACCGCTAGCTGCTGAGCATTGAGCTTAGTTGGGGTTTGCTGGGTGCGTTGCTTGGGCGCGATGCTGCCTGTCTGGGGCTGCTGTTTGAACAACTTTTGGACAAAACTGAGTGCGACTCGAAATTGCTTGGGGAGTTGGCGCTGAGAGAGATTACCTTCTGCATAGGCATCGACAATCTTTTGTCTCAGGTCGAGGGAATAGGCTCTCATTGTTGCTCAAAACGTCCCAACACTCTTGATTATTAATCGTACCTCACTAGAACGGGAAACGCTATAAAGCACTGCCCGCAACCATTCATCCACTTTGGCTGGCAACTATAGCAATCCTAAATTAGTCGCATAAATTTTTTACCCCACCCCAACCCTCCCCGAACCCGCTGGGAGTCCGTAAGAAATTCACAAATGATGCGAGGATTGCTATAGCAATCCTAAATCAATTGCAAAATATTATAAATTATAATAATTAGGGACTATAATAATACTTATACACTGGAAATCGGCAAAAAAAC
>NZ_SRRZ01000259.1 GCF_013179805.1 Microcoleus asticus IPMA8
TGATTCAGGATGTCGCTCATGTTTCTGTCTCAAAAAAGCTTTACGATCTTCTTGTACCACAAAATGTTACTATTTTGGAGATGTCTACTGTGGAATCTGCAAACCCAAAAACTCATCGCTACCCTCACCGGGCATCCCAATTGGGTCAACAGTGTTGCCATCAGTGCTGATGGCAAAACCTTGGCTTCTGCAAGTGCTGACAACACGATCAAACTGTGGGATCTGCAAACCCAAAAACAGATCAAAACCCTCACCGGCTATAGCAATTCGGTCTATAGCGTCGCATGGAGTCCAGATAGCAAGATTTTGGCTTCTGCAAGTGCTGACAACACGATCAAACTGTGGAATCTGCAAACCCAAAAAGAATTTCCTACCCTCACCGGCCATAGCGATTCGGTCTATAGCGTCGCATTTAGTCCAGATGACAAGACATTGGCTTCTGCAAGCGCTGACAAGACAATAATGTTGTGGAAGTTCGATTTTGATAATTTACTCAAGCACGGTTGTGACTGGGTACGTCCCTACTTACAGAACAATCCCAATGTTAGCGACAGTGACCGGCACCTGTGTGATGGTATTCCTTGAAATTAATAGGTTAGCAACCGGCAACTTCTTTAAAATTACAAGTCACTGTCAAAAACGGCATAAACTTTTTACTTCAAACCTACATAACTATCAAACCTTACCCCCCAACAACCATGACAAACCCAACCCCCAACTTCTACGCCCTCCTCATCGGCATCAATTTCTACTTTCCCCATCGCTTACCAGAAGGTAACTACTACAAAAACTTGCGAGGATGCGTTCAAGATATCAACCACGTCGAAACCTATTTAAAAGACACCTTCAACCTCACACCCGACCAAATTATTAAACTCACCGCGACTGCTTCCGACAATCCCAACCAACCCCAAGAACCCCCGGAACTCTTACCCACCTATGAGAATATCGTCGCCAAATTCAAAGAACTAACCGCCAAAGCCAAACCTCAAGACCGAGTATATATTCACTACTCCGGTCACGGCGGACGGGCGAAAACAATTTATGAGAATATCAAAGGTTTTGGTACTTTAGATGAAGCCTTAGTTCCCACTGATATCGGTCAACCAAATTCCCGCTATTTACGAGACTTAGAATTTGCAAAACTCCTCGAAGCAATGGTAGAAAAAGAGTTAGTTGTAACGCTGGTACTCGATAGCTGTCATTCCGGTGGCGCAACTAGAGAAATGGAAACAGAGGACTGGAGTGTACGCGGTGGCGGTTTTATTGACACCACTTCCCGACCTACAGATAGTTTAGTTGCACCGCTTCAGGAACTAGCACAAAATTGGCAAGCTTCAACAGAAAATAGTCGCAATATTACCGTCGTCAATGGTTTGTTACCAGAACCGAAAGGTTATACCTTAATAGCAGCTTGCCGAGATAATGAATTGGCTATTGAAAAGATTTTTGAAGGGACGGAACGCAACGGCGCTTTAACTTATTTTTTATTAAAAGCTTTGCGAGAATACCGGGGGACAGAGATTCCTGTTAAAGACTTGTACGATCGCATTTCTAATCTAGTTCACAATGACTTTGACCGACAAACACCGATGTTGATAGGCGAGACAAATCGCACTTTTTTGGGCGGTCAATCTGTCTCCTTCACTCCTGGCGCATCCCTTCTCCGTAGTGTACCTTTTACCCGCACTACCCGCACCGTGCCAGTGATGAAGGTAGATGTTCCTAAAAACCGAGTACAATTGCAAATGGGTGAAGCTAGCGTTCTTAAAAAAGGGGCAGAATTCGATATTTTTCGATTCGGGACGTGGAATTTTGAGGACAGCGAACAGCGAATTGCTACGGTTAAAGTTGTAGAGTTGGGAGCATCCGACTGTTGGGCCGAAGTAACGGGGTTACACAACGAATTTACAACCAGAGAACTCACTCCTAAATTAAGAGAAGGAATAATTGAAATTGGTTCTCCTGCTGTCTATTTGAGTCCAGGGTTGAAACAAATTCGGAAAGTTCGGGTTATTCTGCCTGACCCGTTACCGCAAATTTCTGGTGTAAATGTGGCAATGCTGCCAGATATCCTCAAAGCAAAAAAAGAGCAAGTTGAAGGTCATCGCTGGATAGAATTCAGTTCGGAAGCAGAGAAAGAGGAGAATGTGGATTATTTTGTTTCCCTGAATTCTGAAGGGGAATATTGGATTTGGGATGCGAATAAAGAACCTATCAAAAATCTTCTGTTTCCGATCAAAGTAGATGAACCTGAAGCTAGCAAAAAGCTAATCGATCGCTTAATCCACGTTGCCAGATATGAGACTATTTTGGATATGGATAATGAGGATGCTTTTGCTCCGTTAAATGGCAAACTTAAGGTGGAAGTGATTAAATCAGTAAAACGCGAACAGGTAGTTTTGAATGCTGATGGTAATGTTCCTGTATTGGAAGTAGGCGAACGAGTTGTCGTGCGAATTCACAATGAATCCAATCGCACTTTAAATATTTCTGCGTTGATACTTCAGGCGGATTTGAGTATTGTCAAATCCTATCCTAAAGGTGCGCCTTATGAAGTTGTAGATCGTGGACAATCCAGAGAAACTCGCTTAGAAATGGAATTACCAAAAAATTATCAGGAAGGGGTAGATGTCATTAAAGTATTTGCGACAGTGGATGCAACGAATTTTGAGTTATTAGAGTTGCCACCCTTAGACCAACCTCGTCCAGGAATTGGTGATAAAAATCCTACTATAGCGATCGCAAATGATTTGTAAATCATAAATAATGTATAATGAGGATGTAAACCTAAGTAGGAGTTGAGATGTCCCGAGAGAAATC